>JANWXR010000510.1 GCA_025057205.1 Anaerolineales bacterium
GGTTACCGGTGTTTGATAGATCCCGCAGCGCACTACGGCTGGGCCGAGGCCGAGCTGGCGATGACGGCGCTCTTCGGCGGCTTCCCCGAATCGTTCTACCGCGCCTACGAGTCCGTCCGCCCGCTCGCGCCCGGCTACCGGTCACGCTTCGACCTCTACAACCTTTACCATCTGCTCAACCACCTCAACCTCTTCGGGCGCAGCTATCTGGGGCAGGTAGAAGCGGTGCTGAGACAGTATGCGTGAACAACTCGGCCAGCAATCTTCAGTCTTCAATCTTCAGTCTTCAATCTCCAATCTCAAACCTCCAAACTCACCCTATCCAGCCGCGCGACTTCTTCCTGGGTCAGCCGCCAGCCGAGCGCGCCGGCATTTTGCTCGGCCTGTTTGGCGTTCTTCGCGCCGGGGATGGGCAGCGTGCCTTTGCAGATGCACCAGTTGAGCGCGACCTGAGCCGGAGTCTTGCCGCCGTGTGCCTCGCCGATTTCGCGCAGCGCGGTGATGAGCGGTTGAATGCGCGCCAGCAGGTTCCGATAGCGCTGACTGCGGATGCCGGGCGGCGGGTTCTGCGGCGTGTATTTGCCGGTGAGCAGTCCCTGCTCCAGCGGGCTGTAGGCGATGAAGCGAATGTCCAGCTCGTGGCACAGCGCCAGCAG
>JANWXR010000511.1:0-322 GCA_025057205.1 Anaerolineales bacterium
CAAAACCAGCCCCCTCCGCAAACCCAGATCCGATATAGGTAATGGTGTTCATACTGGGGATGTTCCGATATACGCAAAAACCTGTCGGCCGCACCCTGACCCTTCGGCTTCGCTCCGCGTCCGCTTAGGATGCCCGCCGCGCAGAGGGCATCCTAAGCGTGGCTTCGCTTAATGAAGCCACTAATTGGTTTGCCCACTTCGCTAAAAACATCTCACTCAAGCAGACTTCAGCGCCGAGTTGCAAACCAACTTTAGAGTGCACTAAAAAGTCATGATTGAAACGCTTGGCCACCACATATGCCGCTTTGGTTGTCTTTTCGAC
>JANWXR010000511.1:332-655 GCA_025057205.1 Anaerolineales bacterium
GGTGGCTTTTGCGCCCGAAAAGTAGTTTTTTCAGTGGACTCATACGTGAGTGCACTGAAAAAAAAACGCGCCGCGGAGAACGCCGAGAGCGCAGAGTCCTTTCTTATCTCCGCATGCTCTGCGATCTCAGCGGTGAAACATCCTTTTTGCAGTGGATGAATGACTCTTCAGCGCACCATCTGCCTTTCCACTTGAAAATCCGCCGGAAGGTGGAGCGAGTTGCACATCGGCTGACTCGCGGTGCGGAATCGCACAGGTCTATCCTGAAACGGGAGGCGCCTCGTGTGCATGCAAAACATGTCAGCCGCACCCTGAGCGCAGTC
>JANWXR010000512.1 GCA_025057205.1 Anaerolineales bacterium
CCGAAGTCATCGCGCAGGACCGAGCCGAACAGCGCCAGCCGGCGGATGTGGTTTCGGCGACAGAACTCGGCGATTTGCTCGTGGGGGATGTGAAGGCGCGCCGGCGGCTCCGGCGCGGGTTGCTCGGTGGCGGATGGCGCGGTGGTCATCGGTCTTTCCACGCCTATCTTACCCTGAGGCGAGAACGGCGCGAGTCCTGCGGGCGGCGGTGTGCACGCAAAACATGTCAGCCGCACCCTGAGCGGACGCTAAGCAAAGCGGCAGTCGAAGGGGCGGCACGTTCCCTGACAACCTTTGCGTGCACACGAGATACCCGACCTGCTCATCGGCATTTTATCCTCAATGTTAGGGCAAATTCAGTTGGCCACCGGCGATAAGCCAGGCTGGATATGGATCACAGCCGAACGATCCCGATCCCGCAGGACGGCGGTGGTTGAACCGGTTGACGATCGCCAACCAGCAGTGACCGCCTCGCCGGGCACGCTGTGGGTCTGACTGATCCTCGCCGGCAGATGCATCAGCGTAACGAAGTCGTCATGAGAGCCGTCTTCTCTCGAGTCGCGCCGGCAATCACCAGTCCAGCGACCAGAAGGGGCTTTCAACTGCAACCTGAATGTTCCGCTCCGCAACCACCGAAGCGTGAACGCTC
>JANWXR010000513.1 GCA_025057205.1 Anaerolineales bacterium
TTCGCCGCCTTCCACTACTGGCTGCCCAAGATGACGGGCTTTCTGCTCAACCGGCGGCTGGCCCTCTGGACGTTCTGGATCATGCTGCTGGGCATGAACCTAACGTTCTTCCCGCAGCACTTCGCCGGCATCGAGGGCATGCCGCGCCGCATCTACACTTATGCCGCCAATCAGGGCTGGGAGATTTGGAACCTGCTCTCCACGCTCGGCGCATTCACCATCGCCATCGGCGTGCTGCTGTTCATCATCAACTTCTTCTACAGCGCCGCGAAGAACGTGCCCGCCGGCGACAATCCATGGGAGGGCGCGACGCTGGAGTGGGCCACCACCTCGCCGCCGCCGGACTACAACTTCGCCCAAATCCCCGTCGTCAGCGGCCACAACCCGCTGTGGAACCGGCCCGGCCAGCCCGGCTACGGGCAGAACGGGCACGGCCATCATTGAGTTTCGCAAAAAGATATGGTACAACGCCTATACGGAAAAGCCTGAAAAACAAGGCAATTTACACTCGGACGTGTTCCATTACTTATGCGAAATTCAATGAACTGATTCAACCTTTTTCTGCAAAGACGTGCCGCAGATGGATTAGGGCAAAGGCAATATGATGAGCGCCTAAGAAGTGAGCATCCTTCCGGTCAAAACGGACCAG
>JANWXR010000514.1 GCA_025057205.1 Anaerolineales bacterium
CCAATCTGCCGATCACCCCGTGGCGCTGAGTTTTCCGGAGGGAGAGTATTTGAAAGGGCTGGTCTGCCTAGTTAAGTGAGCAGGGCTGCGCGTAGCCACCAAGAGTACACGGCAAATCAGGCCGCTAATCTTAGAGCACACTCAGTCTATACGAAATTCCTATTACTGGAACCAAACTCATCACCACTTCCCGGCTCCCACTTTCAAAATAACCGCACTTCCACCATCTCACCGGCCTGCAAGCCGTTGGAGTCGGCGGGGGTCACAATCATTCCGTCGGCGAAGACGAGGGTGAAGATTTGATTCGACTTGCCGAAGATCGGCTCGGCCTGCAGCTCGCCTTCGCGGGTGACCAGACGCGCAGGCGTGTAATCCAGGCGGCCCGCCTGTGAAGGCAGATTGTGCGTCAGCCTGGCCCGGACCATGCGGCGGGGTGGGGCGGCCGCCCCCTGCAAGTGATAGATCGCGGGCACGACGAACAAATCTGCAACCACCATCGCGCTGACCGGATTGCCGGGCAGGCCGATGACGGGCTTGGCGCGCTGTCCGGCGTTGCCGCAGACTGCAAGGATAGCAGGCTTGCCGGGCTTGAGCGCCACGCCGTGCACCAGCACGCCGGGCGCGCCCAGCGCGTTGATGACGTCGGCGG
>JANWXR010000515.1 GCA_025057205.1 Anaerolineales bacterium
GGCGCGTATACGACGAAGACGGTCATCAGTATCAGCACCAGCACCGCAGCCAACGCGCTCAGTAGGAGTTTGCCTTTCATCGCTGCCCTCCTTTGCGCGCTCGATACAGCGTGACTGCGCTGACGAGCAGCGCTGCAACCGCAATCACATTCGACACGTTCACTGGCTGCCTGCCGCCCTGCGCTTCCCGGAGCGCGTTTAGTTCTCGTTCCAGCGCCGCGATCTGCGCGTCCTTCTCCTGCACGAGCTGATACAAGCCTTGGATGGCGGCCAGCGTCACGCCGTCGGCGTCTACGGTGGTGATGTGCCTGTCATCTTCGCCCACGCCGAAGGCGGCGTAGAAATCCTGCGCGGTTGGGCCGATGTGGCGAATGGCGGGGCCCTGCGACTTGTAGTTCCACGTTTGGATGGGCAGGGCCGCGACGCGCTCCAGAATCTCGCGCTCGTTCACGTCTGCGAAGTTCTCTTTCGCTGCGCGGTCGCTGATGCTTGACCACGTGCCGCTGCCGGGCATCACCATCACGCCGACATTCGCCGCCGCGTTGGTGTACATGGTGATGCCGCCCGATGCGCGGATGAGGAACTGATTGGAAGTAGTAGAAGTAAGGACATTGCCCGTCGAGTCGGCGAAGATGAAGACGCCGTTGTG
>JANWXR010000516.1 GCA_025057205.1 Anaerolineales bacterium
TACGAGTCCATTATCAAGGGAGAGCCTATCGAGGAGCCGGGGATTCCGGCTTCGTTCCGCGTGCTCGTCAAGGAGTTGCAAAGCCTGGGACTGGTGGTGGAGGCCATACAGGATAACGGCGAGGTTGTTCGTTTCGGCAAGGATGAGGAAAAAGGCCGGACTCCCAAACCGGGCATAGGGCTTCTGAGCCTCTATGAAGAGTAGAGCCTGGGATACGCCGGCTTACCGTCAAATTAGCCGACCGGCCAATGCGTGCCGGCAATACACACCCACTGCAGCTATATTGCGCCCATCGCCCAACCGACCACGCTCAAAACTTGAGCATCGGTGTGCATGCAAAGATTGTCAGGAAACCGGCCACCCTTTCGTCCTTCGGCGGGCTTCGCGAAGCGAAGTCACGCTCAGGACGTACTGCGCGATGGGCATCCTGAGCGGACGCAGAGCGAAGCCGAAGCGATAGTTGAAGCCCGCCGCTCCTCTGAGCACGCTCATCAGAGCGAAGCTAAAGGGTCAATGTGCGGTTGGCATTTGTTGCGTGCGCACCGGCCTGCAAATACTAAAGTACACGCAAAGCTTATCGGTGGCAGCCACATCCTGAGCGGAGCTGTGAGCTTTTGCCCGCGCAGTCGTTGAGCGGCTGTCATCTTTT
>JANWXR010000517.1 GCA_025057205.1 Anaerolineales bacterium
GGAGCTGGTGGCCAAAGCGCCGCGTTCCTTCACCTGGCGCGCGCGCAACCCGGCGCGCAACGTGCTCATCGGCGAGGATGCGGTGACCTTCGGCCCGTGCGGTGGCATGGTGTACGTGAGCGACCTGGAGCGCGGGCGGCGCGCGGGCACGCTGGCCGACTATGAAGACTTTGTGCGCGTCTCGCACGTCGCGCCGCAACTGCATCTGGCCGGCTGGGGCCAAGTGGAACCGAACGAGCTGCCCGTCTCCGTCCGTCACCTGCACCGCCTGCGCGCCTCTATCCGTCTGAGCGACAAAGTGCTGGCCGAAGCCGCACACGGGCGCGAGATCACGCGCGACTGCGTCGAGATGGCGCGGCTGGTCTTCGGCGATATCGAGACCGGTGGGCCGGTCATCGGCGAGGTGATTAACGCCAGCAGCCCGCTGCGCTACGACCAGCGCATGCTCGGCGGGCTGATTACCTACGCACGAGCCGGGCAGGTCAACATCATCACGCCCTTCATCCTGGCCGGCGCGATGAGCCCTATCAGCATAGCCGCCGCCGTGGCGCAGCAGAACGCCGAGGCGCTGGCCGGCGTTGCGCTGACACAGCTGGTGCGGCCCGGCGCGCCCGTCCTCTACGGCGGCTTCACCACCAACG
>JANWXR010000518.1 GCA_025057205.1 Anaerolineales bacterium
CCGATAACACCTCCCTTTTCCTGGCCATCCAGCATCCCGGCGAAGCCGCAAACAGCACCTTCGATAGACCGGGCACGCGCTGGCCCGATAACCGACGCGGCGTCCCGCCCCGGCCTTCGGTGATTGTGATCCAGAATAACGACCCCAAGAAGCGCGTCGGCGCAGCCTAGCGGATGGAGTGAAAACGGATGGAGCAGACCGAGTTCCGCTCCATCCGTTTTCCATAAAAATCTCAAACGAACTTAATCTTTGTTTTGCGTCACGTTGAACTTAGGACGCTAATGTTCACTGCGACCAGCTAAAAACTCAAATGAGGAGAAGACACATGTCACGCCCCAAGACGAACCTTCTATGGTCCGGCTTGCTTGCGCTTGCAATGATTGCCAGCGCCTGCGCGCCGGCCGCAACTCAAGCTCCGGCGACCACCGCGCCGCAGCCAACCAAGCCACAGGCGACCACTGCGCCGCAGCCCACTCAGCCGCAGGCAACTACGGCACCACAACCTACGGCCACTCCTGAACCAACCGGCCCGTGGGTGCTGCCGACGTTCCCCGAACCTGCGGATGTGACCGGCGACATCATCACCGCCGGCTCCTCGACCGTGTTCCCGCTGACCGAGCGCATGGCCGAACGCTTCCA
>JANWXR010000519.1:0-192 GCA_025057205.1 Anaerolineales bacterium
CCTTCGGCGAAGACGTGAACGGCGAGTTGTACGTGGCCGGCTACAGCAATGACACCATCTATCGCCTCGTGGATAACGCCGCTACGCCGATCCGCCTCTTCCTGCCGCTCATCGTCCGATGAAACAGTACGGCCACAGGGCGGTGAACGTGCAAGTTGAGTTGTGTGCACGCAAAACCCGTCAGCCGCATCC
>JANWXR010000519.1:202-639 GCA_025057205.1 Anaerolineales bacterium
TGGACTCGAACCAGGATTTACGGATCCAAAGTCCGGTGTGCTGCCGATTGCACCATGCCCCAACAACGCACGGATTATAACACGCCCCGCCGGCTCCGGCATGGGGCGATGAACACGTGTGTGCACGCAAAACATGTCAGCCGCACCCTGAGCGGACGCCGAGCGAAGCGAAGCGGCAGTCGAAGGGGCGGCACGTTTCCTGACCACCTTTGCGTACACGCGTTGAGTTGTGTGCACGCAAAACATGTCAGCCGCACCCTGAGCGGACGCTGAGCGAAGTCGAAGCGGCAGTCGAAGGGGCGGCATGTTCCCTGACAACCTTTGCGTGCAGACGTTGAGTTTGGCCACTTGAGAGTGCGGGGTACAATACGCTTTGGGATCCGGCTACAATGCCCAAAGCAACCACACTTTCAGAAGCCATCGCCGTTTTCGATCCG
>JANWXR010000051.1 GCA_025057205.1 Anaerolineales bacterium
TTCAAGCGCCTGAAACGTTTGGGCTTGCCCATCGCCGGGGCGGACTTCAACGCCGATTCGGCGTTTGACACCCGCGAGGCGCGTAAGACTTGTTTCAATCATGGCCTGATTCCCAACATTCCTGAGAACAAGCGTAACCGCAAAGCACCCAAACGCGGTCGAAAACGCCTGTTCAATGCGGAAGTCTACCGACGTCGCTTTACCGGCGAGCGCAGTTTTGCTTGGGTAGACAAGCTCCGTGCTCTGCCGGTCGGTTTTGACCGGAAGGATGCTCACTTCTTAGGCGCTCATCATATCGCCTTTGCCCTAATCAATCTGCGGCATGTCTTTGCAGAAAAAGGTTGAATCAGTTCTTTGAGATAATGCGTATATCTTGCCCCAAACGAAAGGCTCTTCGTATGCGTAAACCGGTACTCGCTCCACTCCTGGTGATCACCGCGCTGGCACTGGCAACGCTGGCCTGCAACACGGTGCTGGCGCCTGCTCCCACTTTCACCCCCTTCCCCACCTTCACGCCACTGCCCACGCGCGTGGCCGCTCGCACCACGCCGCCGCCCACCGCCACGGCCACGCCGGCAAGAACACACACGAACACGCCGACGCGAACCGCCACGCCGACCTCCCCACAACCGACCGCTACTGCAACCAACACCCGCCCGGCCCCGACCGCCACGCCGACTCAGCCGACTCTTGCGTCGGTGCGTGGGCCGTATCAAATTCGCGGCTCGTTCGAAGTGACCAACGGCTTCGTCATCGAGACCTATTACGTGGAGCATGCCGTGGCGCTGGTAGACTTAACCGGCTTCGTCACGCGCAATCCCGAGTACCCGGTCTCGGTGGACTCGCAGGCGCTGGGCTTTATGCAGGTAAAAGGCTTGAGCGGGACGTACGACTTGAACCTGCCGGTGCGGCCTGAGGGCCTGTTCAATGACGTAGATAACGACGGGCAGCGTGAGCTGGGCGTGCAGATTTTCGCCGTCGCCTACTGGCCCAACTTGGCCGGTGGGCCGTTCTCCGAAGGCGATGATCCTACCTTTGGTTGGCCGTCCTACCTTGCCTCGATCAAAACCGACCCGGAGAACGACGACGAAGTGATCGGCGGCAAGCTAGTGATTTGGGCACCGGACGACCAACAGCAGTTCCCCAGCGATTTCGGGCCGGACGGCCTCCTGTTCACAGCAGACGATCCGGTGGCCCGCGTACCGCAAGGCTACTCGATTGTGGACCTAGACAAACGACCCTTTGCTGTGACGCAGGAGGGCACACCGGAGCTGCGCCTCTACGAGCCGCCCGACATCGCCATCAAGGACTTTTCGGAGCAGAGCTACACCGAGGCATTTGAAAACCTGTACCGAACACTCTCCACCGAATGGGCCTTCAACGGCATCCCCGGTAAAGAAGTGGACTGGAAGGCGCTGTATGAACGGCTACGCCCGCGCGTGGCAGAGGCCGAACGCCGGCAAGACGCCGTCGCATTCTATGAAGCCCTGTTCGAGTTCGCTCAGGCTATCCCCGATGGGCACGTCGGCCTGGATGGTGGAGAGATCGAAAGCGAGCGCTTTCAGCGCACCGTGGAGTCCGGCTATGGCTTCGCCATCCAGGAGCTGGATAACGGCGACTACGTCGTCGTGTACGTCACCGAGGACAGCCCGGCAGCGCGCGCCGGAATCGAAGTGGGGGCGCAGGTCACTCAGTTCAACGGTGAACCTATCCGAGAGGCAATCGGCAAAGTCCTGCCGCTGTCCGGCCCATTCTCGCAGGAAATTTTCAAGCGTTACCAACAGGCACGCTATTTGCTGCGCGCACCCGCAGGCACGACGGCCCGCGTTACCTTCATCCCGCCAGGCGGAATTGCGTCGCGCACAGTCACGGTGCGCGCCATCCGAGAAAGAGACAGCTTTCTCTTTACTTCCTTCTATCGGGGCTATGAGGCGCCCGTGCTGCCGGTGGAATACCGCTTCCTCGACTCGGATATCGGCTACATCGAGATCAGCTCGTACTTCGATGATCTAAACCTGATCGTCCGGCTATTCGAGCGCGCGCTGAAAACCTTCCGCGACAACGGGGTCGAGGCCATCATCATTGACCTGCGCTACAACAGCGGCGGCGCACCGCTCGGCCTGGCCGGCTTCCTGTACGATCGGGAGATCGTGCTGGGCCGCGACGAACGGTATAACGAGAAAACGGGCAAGTTCGAGCCGGCGAAGGTGGCGGACAAGCTCCTGCCCAACACCAACCGGTACAGGTTCGACAAGATCGCCGTGCTGGTCGGCCCGGCCTGCTTCAGCGCCTGTGAGAAGGAAGCCTACACGTTCTCGCTTCTGCCCAACGCCATCGTCGTCGGCCAGTACCCATCTGCGGGCGTGTACGCCAACGTGGCCGGCGGGCAAGTCAGATTGCCGGAAGGCTTCAGCTTCCAGTATGCTGAAGAACGCACCGTCAAGCCGGACGGCAGCCTTCTACTGGAGGGGACCGGCGTTGTGCCAACGGTCAAAGTGCCGGTTACGTTGGAGACGCTGCTGGCGAAAGAGGATGTGGTGCTCCAGGCGGCGATAGACGCCCTGCGCGGCCATACACCGGCAGACGACGACGATACGCCGGGTCAACTCACCTTCGCCACGCCCGAGGAAGCGCGCGCAGCCATAGAAGCTGGCGCACGTTCGCTGGCAGAGTTGGCGCCGGAGGAATACGACACCGATGAACTCTCGCAGGCCGGCCGGACGTACACCTACACCGTCAATCTCCGCCGGGTCGAACCGTTGGTCTGGGAAAACGGCTGGTGCACGACTACGAAGGCCATCCTCGAAGAGAACTTCCGCAATATTCGCATCACCTTTATCGCCAACGGCAAACCCGTGGACGCCGATCTCATTCAGGTGGTGGATTGGCAAACCCAAGATGGCCTGTTCTGCCGCAGCTACTACGTCGTCGTCACCGACTGGCCACGCAGGCAAACCGTGCTGGAGAACGAGGTGACGTTCCGGCGCCGCATCAACGATGGCATGGCCGATTATCCTGCCGGGACGCATACGTATCGCTTTGTGGTAAACCGGCCCTAAGCTACGCCACATCTTTTGGAAGCCCAAGAGAAGCCGTCAGACGGCAAAGAAAAACGCCCAATCACTCAGATTGGGCGTTGGCGCGTAAGGCAAGAACGTGGGTCAGGAGACATCCAGACGATAGCCTTCGCCGCGAACCGTCCGCAGGTAACGCGGCTTGCGGGGGTTCGGCTCGATCACGCTGCGCAGCCAGGAGATATGCACATCCAGTGTGCGCGTATCGCCGATATAGTCTGTTTCCCAAACATGCTTGATAATTTCCTTGCGCGTGAGCAGGCGCCCCGGTGAACGCATAAACATCTCCAGCAGGCGCGCTTGTTTGGGCGTTACTTTTTCTTCGCGATCGCCGCAGCGGACGCGCTTCTGCGCCAGGTTGAGCCGGATCGGCCCGACCAGCAGCGAAGCGCCCTCCTCGGCGGGCAGCAACCGCGCAACCATGTTGAGCAACTTGCGCGGTGTGAAGGGCGTGATCAGCACTGCCGAGGCGCCGCAGTTGGCGTCCGGGGGATTCTTTTTATCCGCCACCAGCAGGATGGGCGTACCATTGAGTGACGCTCGCAGCTGCCGACACATTCGCGCACCGCTCGTCTTAAGCGAGGACGCATCCAGCACAACCACATCGGGCATGAACGTGCTGCTACGTTTGATGGCTGCGGGCGCGGAGTGTTCAATGGTGACCGTGTAGCCCCGTTTCTCGAGAGCGGCCTGGAACGACGGCGCCGTCATACGCTCGTTTTCCACCAGGAGAACTTTCGCATTTGCCATAGCCATGCCCGCTTAGAGTCCGGAGCGATCTCAAGCAATCCACGAATTGTCGTCTGGCGTCCGGCTAAGCGGCTGGCATTATAACGAGACTCATGTCGCCCGACAAGCGAGTCCTTAATAAAGCATGTTTGTAACACAGGCGTTATCCTCGATTAGAATAGGCCTAGCCTTATGACCACCTCCAGGGCAATCAAGTATATCTTCGCCGGTGGACTGCGTGAAGACTACTTCATCGGCGCCGACGGCAAAGTGCGTTTACGCGAAGTTGGCGGCAACGCCCTGTATGCCGCTGTCGGCGCGCGCATCTGGACGGAACACGTTGGGTTGCTGGCGCGGGTTGGCAGCAACTATCCGGCGGAGTGGTTGAAGCACCTCAACGAGCGCGGCCTAGATACACGCGGCGTGAAGGTGTTGGATACGCCGCAGGACACCTGCACTCTCCATACCTATCATTCGCTCGAGGAGCGCGAGGATACCAACTCGGCTGAACATTTCCAACGGCGGGGGCAGCCGCTGCCGGAGGCGCTCAGCGGTTACGTTTCTTCGACCAACGGTCAGGAGGAGCGACGCCGCTTCGGGCCGCTGGCGGTGCGCCCCAGCGAAACGCCGCGCAGCTACCTGCATGCGCGCGGCGCGCACCTGGCGCCGTGCGAGTACGTGGTGCATCAGACGCTGCCCGCCACGCTGCGCCGCAACGGCGTTCGCTTCATCACCTGCGATCCATCGGTGCGCTACATGCAGCCCTCCTTTAGCGAAGAACTGAAACAGGTCGTCAACGGCCTGGACGCTTTCCTGCCTTCAGAGATGGAAGTGCGCGCCTTCTTCGGCGCAGGGCTGAAGGACTTGTGGCAAGCGGCAGAGGCCTTCGGCGCAATGGGCGCGCGGCTGGTCGTCATCAAGCTGGGTGCGCGCGGCCAGTATGTGTACGAAACGGCGACGCGCCGCAAATGGCACGTGCCGGCCTACCCCGCCCGCGTGCGTGACGTGACCGGCGCCGGCGACGCCTACTGCGGTGGTTTCCTCGTGGGCCTAGCCGAAACGGAAGATCCGGTGCAGGCCGCGCTGCGTGGCACGGCCTCCGCTTCACTCGTCGTGGAAGGCGTCGGCGCGCTCTACGCGCTGGATAGCGCCGCCGGCCTGGCACAGGCCCGGCTGGAGTCGCTGCGCCACTCGGTCCGCATCGTTTGAAGAGTCAAAGGGCATGTCCGCGTTGACCGAGCGCATCTTAGAGCTTGCCTGCGCCATCCAGCAAATCCCGGCGCCCACCTTCCACGAACAGCAGCGCGCCGAGTTTATCCATCGGCAATTTCAGGAGCTGGGCCTAAGCGATGTGGAGACCGACGACATCGGCAACGTTTATGCACGCCGGCCCGGCCAGGGCAGCGCCGCGCCGGTGCTCATCACCGCTCACACCGATACAGTCTTCCCGGCCCATACGCCGCTCACGCTCACCCGCAGCGCCGATCGCATTCATGGCCCCGGCATCGGCGATAACGCCCTGGGCGTAGCCGGCCTGTTCGGCGTGGCCTGGATGCTGGCCGAGACGAAAGCGCCGGGCGACGTCTGGCTGGCGGCAAACGTGGGAGAGGAAGGGTTGGGCAACCTGCGCGGCATGCGGCGCGTGGTCGAACGGTTGGGCGACCGGGTCAAAGCTACCATCGTGCTGGAGGGGATGGCGCTGGGCCATATCTATCACAACGGGATCGGCGTGCGTCGCTATCGCTTCACCGCCATAGCCGAAGGTGGCCACAGTTGGCTCAACTTCGGGCGGACCTCGGCCATCCACCTGCTACTGCGCTTCGGAGCCGATCTGACACAGCTCTCGGTTCCCGAACGCCCCAAAACCACCTACAACATCGGCACCGTGTCGGGCGGCACGTCCATCAACACGATTGCGCGCGAGGCCTCGCTCGATCTGGACCTGCGCTCGGAGACGCCAGAAGCGCTCGACGACCTGGACGCGCAGGTGCAGGCCCTCTACCGCGCGCACCGGCGCACCGCCGAGGCTGCCGGCGCGCAACTCATCCAGCAACGCATCGGCGACCGGCCCAGCGGCCAGCTCCCGCGCGACCATGCGCTGGTTCAGATTGCCGCTCAGGCGCTCGAAGCAGTGGGCCTGACGCCCATCTTCGACGCCGGCTCCACCGACGCCAACCTCCCCCTCAGCCAACAACGCCCCTGTATTTGCATCGGCCTGACGCATGGTAGCAACGCGCATCGCCCCGATGAATACATCGAGACCGGGCCGTTGGCACAAGGTCTGCAAGCGCTGCGCGATACGGTCTTAGGCGCTCTGGAGCACGTGGGATAGCGCC
Organism: Anaerolineales bacterium; assembly: GCA_025057205.1. Lineage (GTDB taxonomy): Bacteria > Chloroflexota > Anaerolineae > Anaerolineales > UBA6663 > JANWXR01. The sequence goes on from JANWXR010000051.1 coordinate 6,140, forward strand.
ACAGAAAAACACAGGCGTCGTCCAATCCCCGACTGAAGCCCGCGACTGAATTGAGCCTCCAGAGAGGCCGTGCGTGGCCCTGGCGATTTCAGGATTTTGAACTGCCACGCTCGCTGCGCGCCTTCTTCTTGGCAAGCAAAGCAGCCGTGGTAGAAGTAGCCGATGAGGCAGATGTCGGCGCAGCGGTTTGGGGCGGAACCGCCGGGCGGGGAGCGGCGGCGGGCGAAGGAGGCGCCGGCGGCGCAACAGACGGCGGCGAGGACGTGATGATGGGCGGCGGCTCGGCGGCGCGCGGCGCAGCTTCACCGGCGCGCTCCTTGGCCTTGAACAGCGACGAGAGCTGCTCTGCGCGCTGCGGCGAAGGCGGTTTGGGTTGCGGCGCATGGATGGCGAGGAAAGCCAGCACCCGCGCCCATGCCCGCTGCATTTCGTAGCGCGAGAGCACCAGGCGACGCACAGCGATGTCGAACGGCAGGAGCAGGACGGCGGCCAGCAGCAGCCACGGCCAGAGAGGCTGCGCCGAGCCAGGAGGCGGCGGCAGGTCGTTCGCAAACACGCGCGCATACTCGCCGACCACGCTGCCGCCGCCGGTAACCTGAGCCAACTGTAACAGGAAGCGCACGTTAGGCGGGTCGAGGTTCTGGGTTTCTTCCGAAGGCAACGCAATCTGGTATTCGGGCGAGTACGAGAGTACCCAGCCCGTCGTCTGACCGATGCTCGCCGAGTCGCCCTCCGCGCCGGCCTCGCTGCCTGCAACGCGGATTAGATATGCGCCTTCTTCGGTCGGGTTGAAGCTGCCGATATACCGGCCCGGTGCGCTCTGCGTCAGCGTTAGAACTTGCGTCGTCCCGTCCGGCCCGATCACATTGGCCTGCACGTTCAGCCCGTTGAGGAAAGCGCCCTGCTCCGACCTTGCATCCACAGTGATGGTTGCCGTTTCACCCTGCCGCTGGATGCGCACATCGGTTGAGGACTGCGCGCCTTCACCAACGGTGTAGCGCACGGTCTGCGCCCAGAAGCGCGCAAACTGCTCCCAGCCCACCCAGTTCTGCGCCCAGCGACCGGTGGCGTCGCTTGTCCAGGCCACGCTCTTGCCGAGGCCGTATTGCCAGGCCGCCAGGATGGGATCGGGGTTCTGAGGATCGGGGCTATCCGGGTTGACAAGGATGACCTGCGCCGCGCTCTTGGCCGTCGCGCCGACATAGCCGAGCAGCTTCGGCGCCGACTCGATGCCCTGCAGGATGGGGCTGGGGCTGGCCTGGCGCGGGAAGAACTCCTGCTCGATGATGTACGAGCGCGTCGCCATAGTCACTTCTTCGGCGAAGATGCGGGGGATGGAGGCAGGATCGTCGGTGAAGTGATAGAGGCCGCCGCCCTCGCGGGCCAGGTCGGCAAGGAAGGGCGCGGCGCCCTGCCCCACGGCGACCGAGGAGAGCGTAATGCCGTCCTCCTGATTCATCTTGCGTACCAGCTCCGGGATGCCGGTGGGGTCGGCGATGCCGTCGGTGAGCAGGATGATGTGCTTGACCGCCGAGTCGTCCTGCGGCAGCGATTGCGAGGCGAGGCGCACGCCGGCCATGATGTCGGTGCCGCCGTCGGCGCGGATGGTGCCGATCTGATTGATCACGGCGTCCGGATTGTCCAGCGGCGTAATCGGCACGACCCAGGCTGCCGTATCATCGAAGGCGATGACGCCGACTTTATCGGACGGGCTGAGCAGCTCGATGGAACGGGCCGCGGCCTCCTTGGCCAGTTCCATCTTCTGCACGCCGCCGCTGATCTCGCTCATGCTGCCGGATTTATCAATGATGAAGACCAGGGTCAAGCGCGCGCGGCGCTTCTCGTCCTTGATCTCCATATCCACCGGCAGCGCGCGTTCGAGCGGCGTCTTGAAGTAACCGCCCACGCCGAAGGAGGTCGGCCCGCCGACGGCGACCAGGCCGCCGCCCAGGTCGCGGACGTAAGTCTCCAATGCCGTCATCTGCCGCTGCGAGAGCTGCCGCGCCGGCACATCCACCAGGATCACCGAGGCATACTCGGCCAGCGCAGGCAGCTCAGAGGGTAGGCCGCCCGGTTCCGTGACTTCCACCTGCAAGCCCGCGCCCTGCAGGGCGCGCAACAATTCCTCATAACCGGGGACGCCATCGCGCGGCTTGGGGTTGGTCACCAGCAGCAGGCGCGCCGGCCCTTCGATTTGCGAAAAGGCCGCCAACTCGTTGTTCTGGTAGAACGTGTCGGCTCGATTGTTCGGGACGATCTGGACGCGGTAGGCGCTGAAGCCGGGCGCACCGGCTTTGAGCGGCAGGGAGAAGGCGTTCGAGCCGCGCCGCAACTCAAGCTGACCTTCGTAGGCCACGTCCGCACCGGCCAACACACGCACGCCCACGCGCTGGTTGACGGTGGAGTCGATCCTTACTTCCAGCGCAAACTGCTCACCCTGGCGCAGCCGGGTCGGTGCTTTGACCGAGGTGATCAGCGCCTCGGCCCCGCCGCTGACGCTGAACGGAACGACGACGATCTGCGTGCCGGTGGCCGCGGCCAGCCGCGCGGCTTCGAGCGCGTCGCCGGTGGTCTCCAGCCCGTCGGAAAGGATCACCAGACGGCGGGCCGTGTTGGTGGGCAACAGCGCCAGTCCGAGGCGGATGGCGCCGGCGATGTCAGTTTGCAGGCTCGTCACAACCGAAGTCGGCGTCTCCAGTTGCCGGCTCGTGGACAGGGCGCGCTCCACGACCGCATCGCCGCCGAAGAGGATGATGCCGGCTTTATCGTCCGGCCCCATCTCGCGCAGGGCGCGGCGCACGTACTCCAGCGCCAGCTGGCGCGGCGTCGTTTCGATGTCTCCGACCCTCATGGGCACGGTCATCGAGTCCGAGCTATCCACCAGGAAGACGACGGAGAGCGCGTTGGAAGGCTGCCGCACCTCCAGCCCGGTCAGCCCCAGAATCAGCAGCAGCGCCAAAAGCAGGCGCAGGCCGAGGCTGACGATCTCCCGCCGCCGACCGTACCCGCGCGAGGGCCAGCCCAGCCAACCGATGAGGGGGAGGGTCAGCAGCAGGAGAAGGAAAAGGGGAGAGCTAAAGCTCATTCCTGTCAGCGGATAGGCAGCGGATGGGTAACGGATGTAACGGATGGGTGGCGGATAGTTCGATAGGCGTCGAGCATGGTTTCAGCGTGCTCTGCGTCATTCACCGAATAAGCCGTCAACGGATAGCGAGCGGATTAGCGGATGGGAACGGATGGTTCGATTAGCGTCGAGCATGGTTTCGGCGTGCGCTGTACTACTACAAGCTGTCAACGGACAGGTAGCGGATTAGCGGATGGGTAACGGATATAACGGATGGGTAGCGGATGAGCGGTTTAGTTTTGCCATCCGCTTAATCCGTTCCAATCCGTTCATCCGTTGCCATATCCGTTGAGAGATAACGCGACCCACTCACACTCTCATCCGCCCACCGACGAAGAGGCCGGTCACGAACATCGCTGCCATGCCGGCATATGGCGAGAGCGCAAAGGCCAGCACGGCGACGGTTAGCACCGCTACTGGAGCCAGCAGGCGGCGCAGCGGATCCAACTGCGGGCTGACGCCCTCGACCTCGGAGAGCGCGGCGCTCTGCGATTGTTCCGTAGCTTCAGCGACGCCCTTCGTCAGCTTCTCGCGCAGGGCACGCTGCTCACGCTCGCGCTCCAGCCGGCGCGCAAAGCGATACTGAATCCAGCTGCCCACATAGCCGCCGATGATGCCAAAGATCAGGCTGATGAAGCCTTGTGCCAGGAAGTTCAGCATAGAGTCCATAGGTACGGTTCTTTTCTTTCGTCCGTATCATCGTTCGTCAACAGTCCTTCAACACAGTTTCTCCACTGAGAAAGATAAACGGATGGAGCTGGGCGCAACCCATCCGTTTCCATCCGTTCATCCGTTACTCATCCGTTGACGGTCTTTCTCCGCAGCCGCGGCGCAGCCGGCAGCGTCGAGCCGCGATGGTACACCCACCACTCCAGCAGCAGCAGCGCAAACGCCGCCAGCGCCAGCCACGGCCAGATTTCGAGCTGGCCCACCTCCTGGCGCGGCGTTGCGGCGATGTCGGCGCGGCCCACGGTGATGGTCGCCGCCGGGCGGATGTCGCTCTCCGCCGCGTTGAACAAGTTCACGGCAAAGTTGCCGAGCACGTCCTGATTCGAGACGACAGTGTACACGCCCAGCTTATCGCTGTTGGTGAAAAGCACACCGGCTTCGGTGGCAAGTGCTGCGAAACGCACGCCGGTCGGGTCATCAATGGCGATGGCCGCGTCGCCGCCGCGCGGCTTAATCAGCAGCGTCTCGCCGGGGCGCAGGCCGTCCGGCGCAGAGAAGGTCTGCGCCGGCGCCAGGTAGTTGATGAGGTTCGACATCAGCACCGGATAGGCCAGCTGTAGCGGCAAGTCGCTGTCCTGTAGGCGGAAGGTGATGACGGCGACGCGCCGCCCGCCCGTCTCGCCGGCGAAGACCAGCGGCCCGCCCTCGGCCTCCACCAGCACGCGCGCCCAGTTCGGCACCTCCACGCGCTTCGCTTGCAGCACGCTCACGCCGCTCCAGTCGAGGAATTGTGTCAGCGGGTCGTTCTGCGCCACGCGCACGAGCTTTGTGTTGGTAAACGTCTCGCCCACGGTGAAAAGCGTGCTCGTGATCGGATTGACGATGAGCAGCTCGGCGCGCGGCAGCGGCACGGTCTCGGTCACGCTGTCATACACGTACAGATCGAACGGGTCTTCGGGCAACGGCGCATCCGGCGAAGCGCGGAAGGGTTGCAGGCCGGGCAGCGCTGCCAGCATCTGCTCGAGGAAGATGTTGCCGGGCGAGAGCACCAGCGCGCGGCCCGAGGCCGGCGGCTGATAGACGGCCCAGGCGGTGTCATCGAGCGGGAGGGCATCCAGCGGTGCACCCTCCGCTGCGCCCGGCGCGCCCAACCTGGCCTCGTAGATGGCGGGCGCGTCGGGTAAATCGGTGAGGATGAGGTCCTCCGAGCCGCCCGCCGGAACGTTGACCTGTTGGGCGGTGAACAACGCGCCGGCTCGGAAGATAGAAATGATGACCGGACGTTCAACATCGCCGTAATTCGCCACGCGCACAAACAACTGCGGGCCGCCGCCCGTCGGTCGCAGCGAAAGCGCGTCCAGAGCTAAGTTATCGGCGCTGGTGCCGAGAGGAACGTAGCGCACATCGCCGGGCAGCGACGGTAGGTTCCGGGGCAGGCCGCCGTCGGAGAAGATGACGATGCGGGTCTCATTGAGCAGGCCCGCGCGCGCTGCGCCGCCTGCCAGGGCGAAGGCCGCCTCCCAGTCCGCAGGGCCTTGCGTCGCCGTAGCGGTGTCGAGCGCGTTTCGCAACGTTTCCTTGTCGTTGCTGGCCGAGGCCAGCACGACGGGCTGACGTCCCACCAGGATCAGCGACATGCGGCTGTCGGCGGACAGGCCGTCAATCAGTTCGCGCACGCCGGCCTTCGCAGCCTCGAAGCGCGTCGGCTGAAGGTCGGTGGCGTTCATCGAGGCCGAGGCATCGAGCAGCACAATCAGCGCGCCGCTGGCAACGGTGGGCACCGCCAGGAACGGGCGGGCCAGCGCGATGACGAGCAGTGCCAGTAGCAGCAATTGCAGCAGGAGCAACAGGTTGCGCTTGAGGCGCTGCCAGGGCGCGTTGGCCTCGCGGTCACGCAGCAGCATCTGCCACAGCATCACCGATGAGACCTCCACCTCACGCCGCCTCAGCTTGAGCATGTACAGGATGAGGATGGGGACGGCGAGCAGGCCAAGAGCGAGGAAGAGGGGGGTGAGGAAGGCCATGGCGCGAAGATGCAGGCTACTTTCAACCGTCAACTCGCTACTTAATCAACCCTCGGCTTCGCAACTGCCGCAGCACCAGTTCATCCCAGGCGGTGGCGGTGGAGATGGGCACGTAGTGGATGCGACGCTTGAGACAGTAAGCCTCGATCTCATCGCGCCACTCCAGCACGCGCCGGCGATAACGGTCGCGCAATCCGCCGTCGAGGGTGATGTCCTGCGGCGCGCCGGTCTCGGAGTCAATCAGCCGCAGGTCGCCGGCCAGCGGCGGGTCAAGTTCTTCGGGAGCGAGCACGTGTAACAACGTCGCCTCGTAGCCCCGGCCCTGCAACTGCGCCAGTCCGTCCTGGAAACCATTCGGCGCGAACAGGTCGGAGATGAGGAAGGCCAGGCCGGGCCGCCGCGC
>JANWXR010000520.1 GCA_025057205.1 Anaerolineales bacterium
CCCGATATTCTCGGCATGAGCGCGCTGCTTACCACTACCATGCCGTACATGGACGTGGTTATCAAGCGCTTCAAGGAAGAGGGCCTGCGCGACAAGGTTATCATCCTCGTCGGTGGCGCGCCGCTCAACGCCGCCTTCGCCGAGGAGATCGAAGCCGATGCCTATTGCCGTGACGCCGCCGTGGCGGTAGAGACGGCCAAGAAGCTCCTCGCCATTAAGCGCGGCGAACTGGTGTGACAATCACTACTTTCTACTTTCTACTTAAATTGGGGACATAGCAAGTAGAAGGTAGAAAGTAGAGAGTAGAAAGTGACGAGCAGAAAGCGAACATAGATGAACAAATGGCAACGTCTTCTTGAAGGCAATCCCGGTCCGATCCTGGCCGACGGCGCGATGGGGACGCAGCTGTTCGCCGCCGGCCTGCAGTTCGGCGACCCACCGGAGACGTGGAACATCCTCCACCCTGACATCGTGCGCGGCATCCAGCGCCGCTACATCGAGGCCGGCGCGCAAATTGTGCTGACCAACACCTTCGGCGGCACGCGCTTCCGGCTGGCGATGCATAATTTGCAAAACAAGGTGGCCGATCTGAATCGTACTGCCGTCATCCTGCTGCGCGCCGAGATCGAAGCCTCGGG
>JANWXR010000521.1 GCA_025057205.1 Anaerolineales bacterium
GGCGGCACGCACGTTGCCAACACGCGCGAAGTCGGGCGCATTCGGATTGCGGATTACAAGAGCAAGGGCCGGATTAACAAGCGAATTGAAGTTGCCGTGGAGTAAAACCGGTACACGGATATCACGGAGAGGACAGATTTCACGGAAGGCTCTACTGAAAAAGGTCCTTTCTGAACCGCGAAGATGCCAAGAACGCTAAGGAAAACAAGGGCGAATATCCTTTGCGCTCTTCGCCGCGCTCTTCGCGGTGAGATCATAGTTTTTGCAGCGGAGCCACAGAAGGGATAGCACGGAAGAAAAAGATGGGGAAACTTTTATACGAAGACCTGACGTATCGAATCCGTGCTGTGCTATTCGAGGTCTATAACACGCTAGGGCCGGGCTTCCGCGAGGAGACTTACAAGATAGCAACGCTGGCAGAAATGCGTCGCCGTGGCATAAAAGCGATTCGTGAGATAGAGATAGAAATCAAGTTCAAAGGCGAAATAATCGACAAGTATCGGCTCGACATCGTCGTTGAGGACAAAGTCATTCTTGAATTAAAGGCCGCAGATGAATTACATCCGCGCCACCGCGCCCAACTGTTGTCGTACTTGAAGGCCTCCGGGTTGCGGCTGGGTCTGTTAGTCAATTTTG
>JANWXR010000522.1 GCA_025057205.1 Anaerolineales bacterium
CGCTGCCTACACTGCTGACTGCCTTTGCGTCACGAGACGATTGCGCTGTGGCCGCTGCTCGCCCAGACCGCTGCCCATCGAGAGCGCTTTGCCACACCGACCCCGCGCCGCCTTGCCGGTCACTGTGCCCGTGACGGTGCTGCTCTGCCTTGTCGCTGCCTACGCCACTGACCACCTTCGCATCACAGAGTGATTGCGCCGTGACTGAGCCGCGACATTACGAGCAACCTTCACATCCCAGCGCTTGCCTGCGGAAGGATAGGCCCAACGACTAGTTCACCCGCGTGGGCGGGTGCAGGAAGACTCGCTCGCCTCACACGCTACTCTGCGAAGCCCGAACGCTAGAATTAGCGGCGCATAGCCCACGTCGGGTGCAACCAGTGTTGGGCCGTGACCGTCTATCAGGATGCTCGCAATAGGCGTTCCGATTTGTGTATCAATAGCCAAGCCAGAACAAGGAAGCCGATACCGGCGCTTAACTGTATCAGTTTAGGCAAAAGCCAATCGCCGGTTCCACTGGAACGCACAAATAAATAAAAATTATGGAGCAGAGGATGTGTATCCAGAGTCACACCAATAGCTCGATTGAGCATCCACATTGCAAAGATTGCTAAATAGCCTGCGCGAGCGTCAGCA
>JANWXR010000523.1 GCA_025057205.1 Anaerolineales bacterium
CCGCTCATCATCAACGAATCCCACGTCAAGGAGGCGCTGGGGATGTTCGAGAGGGCGTTGGAGGTAGCAAGTAGAAAGTAGGTGTCACGTATTGCGTATTGCGTATTGCGTATTGCGTATCTCGTATCTCGTATTACGCAATACGCAATACTCGATACGCCATCCCTATGTTCCGCCTCGCCGTTCCCGTTCGCTGGCGCGCAGTTATGGCGGTTACCGCGTTCGGGCTGGCCTGTCTGGCGCTGGGCGTGGGCGGGGCCGTCTGGTACGCGCTGCGCTGCAACGTGCTGGACTACATCGAGCGTGCCGCCGCTTCCCCCTCCAATCCGCGCCAGCAGTACCTGTTCGCCTGCGGCTACCTCTACGAGTCCGTTGATGGGGGACAGACCTGGCTGCGCAGGGAGAGCACCGGCCTGCCCTTCGGCGCGCGCGAGGGCTGGGTGGCAGTGGACCGGCAGCCGGGCGTGCTCTATCTGGGCACGACCATCTTCACCAACAGCTCGGCCTATTGCTGGAACTGCGCCTGGACCTACCTGCGGCCCGCCATCTTCGTCAGCACCGACGGTGGGAAAACATGGCAGTTCGCTTACCGCTTCCGGCGTGGCCCGGCGAACCAGAGCAGCTTCCTCGGCCTG
>JANWXR010000524.1 GCA_025057205.1 Anaerolineales bacterium
GTGAAGGCGTATATGACCGGCAAGGCCGCAAAGGGGCTGCATGTCCTTTGGGAAGAGACGGAGCAGGCGTACATTGACCTGGGCATTGCGGCCAATCTGGAGGACTGAGGCTCGTCCGACCCGTGCTGGTGTTCGGCGCCGCTCGGCTACGCTCTGGGGCGCCGGTGAAGCGCGGGCCGTTGGGCGGTAGGAGGGCAATCTGGGCTTGTAACTGCTTTCAAGAATAATGTAACTGCTTTCAAGAATAATTTTAACTTTTATCTGAATTACGGGAATCCACAGTAGAAATTGAGAACGATAATGATGTAAGATACAAGTAAATCGTTCTTTTTTTAGGAGGAAGTACTATGAAAACCACCAAATCAATCTTTTCTCTGGCTGTATTAGCCTTGCTAACTACAGCTATCAGTTTTGCTTTTGCAACATCTACCGCAACGGCCGAAGCAGAATTGCAGAAAAAGTGTTTTTCGCTACAACCAGGATCCGTAGAAGTAACCGCCCCAGAGTTTGAGGTTGTTCTTCGGGATAATGATGTTATTGTGCATGGCACAAGCTATGTTGCGTCTGGGGCTACCTTTCAAGGATTTGAGTGGACAATTGATTTAAAAAATTGCACATATCAAACGAAGCGCATA
>JANWXR010000525.1 GCA_025057205.1 Anaerolineales bacterium
GATTTCATCATCGAGCCGGCAGCCGTTGGGGAAAATGTAGAGGTGATCGGAGACGGTGGTGCAGCCGGAGAGCGCCAGTTCCGCCAGACCGACCAGCGTAGAGAAATGAATTGCGGCGGGGGTGAGATTGGCCCAAATCGGATAGAGCGTCTTAAGCCAGCCGAACAGGTTGGCGTTTTGGGCGGCCGGCACGGCGCGCGTCAGGGTCTGATACAAGTGATGATGGGTGTTGACCAGACCCGGCAGAACGACATGGCCACACAGGTCGAGCACTTCATCGGCGGAGAGGGGCAACTCGTTCGTCGGGCCAACTTGCTCGATGAAACCGTCGCGGGCAAACAGGCCACCGTCACGGATCTCGCGGCGCTGTTCGTCCATCGTGACGAGGACTTCGGCATGGCGGATGAGGAGGGTGGGCATAGAGATGGGAGAATGGAGATTGAAGATTGAAGATTGAAGATTGAAGATTGAAGATTGAAGACTGGAAGTGGTCGGCTGTGGCGACCGGAAACGCTGCGACTGATAGTAAAGCTTTTGCTGCAAGGCGGCAAGTGACAGGTGTGCACGCAAAACCTGTCAGCCGCACCCTGACCCTTCGGCTTCGCTCCGCTGAGCGCGCTCAGGGGAGCGGCGG
>JANWXR010000526.1 GCA_025057205.1 Anaerolineales bacterium
CTTCAATTCGGCTTTGACGCCGAGGAACGAATCGGCCTCGGTGATGGCGTCGGCCTCCCAGGCAGCGCAGACCAGCGTGGCCACGCGGTTCGTATCGCCGGCCACGACGGCCTGCAGGTAACGTTCGACGGCGCGGGCTGCGCCGTCCTCGCCGGCGCCGCTCGATGTGCACGCCGTCCACGCCATCGCGCTCAAACCCAGCGCCAGACCTGCAAAGAACAATCGAAGACGCATCGTCCGTTTACTCCGTTGAAGCTGTGCGGATTATACGTCAGGGCTGCCGGGCGGCGGCGCAATGTGCAGAGGGCGCCGGGGTGTGCACGCAAAACATGTCAGCCGCACCCTGAGCGGAGCGAAGCGCAGTCGAAGGGGCGGCACGTTCCTTGACAACCTTTGCGTGCACACGCGCCGGGAGACAGGCTTGCCACGCGAGGATTTCGCCTTATACTGGGTGGCGATTGGCAGCCCTACCAGAGAACACTGCCCGCCACCTTGAAAGACGCATGAGCGAAAGATGCCTACGTATCGCGAACGTCTCTACCTCCTTTGCCCAGGACCCGCGCAGCCAGCATCCCAAAGTCGTCGAAGCCATGGGAGCGTTCGAGGAAAAGCTGAAGTCCGCGAGCTGGGTCA
>JANWXR010000527.1 GCA_025057205.1 Anaerolineales bacterium
CTGCTCGAGGATCTGCTCCAGGGCTGGCGCGTGCTGCCGCCCTGGGTGCGCGATTACTGGCAGCTCTATCTCGGCGTGATCCTGGTGCTCGTGGTGCTGTTCGCAAAGCGGGGACTGGCGGGGCTGTTGCCGGGCGGACGCGACGGCGATGGCTGAGCCGCTTCTCGCCGCGCGGGGGCTGCGCAAGTCGTTCGGCGCGCTCGCCGCGACCGACGGGGTGGACCTCGAGGTGTTCGAGGGGGAGACGCACGCGATCATCGGACCGAACGGCGCCGGCAAGACGACGCTCATCAGCCAGCTCTCGGGACGGCTGCGGCCGGACACCGGTCGCATCGTGTTCGCCGGCGAGGACGTGACGCTGCTCGCGGAGCCGGCGCGCGCGCGCAAGGGCCTCGCGCGCTCTTTCCAGGTGACGAGCATCTACCGCGAATTCACCGCGCTCGACAACGTCGCGCTCGCGGTGCAGGCGCACGCCGGGCACAGCTTCCGCTTCTGGCGCGATGCGCGGCGCGATCGCGCACTGCGCGAGCCGGCGCTCGCGGTGCTGGAGGAGGTCGGGCTCGCCGAACGGGCCGACGTGCTCGCCGCCAACCTCGCGCACGGCGAGCAGCGCCAGCTCGAGATCGCGATGG
>JANWXR010000528.1 GCA_025057205.1 Anaerolineales bacterium
ACCCTTGCCCCAACGCTTAGGCCTGCCGATGCAACGCATACCGCCGCTCTGTCCGCTCCACGCACCGGCGCGCTTGTGGAACCTCTTGGAACGCCGCAGCCCCAACCGGCGCGCTTGCGCATCGCCCGGCTGAACGTGGACGCTCCCATCGTAACCATCCCCATCGTGAACGGCCAATGGGATCTAACTACACTGGGCGCCGATGTGGGTTGGCTGACCACCACCGGCGCGTTCCCCGGAGACAAGCTGGCGATGGCGTTGGTCGGCCATATCACCACCGAGCGGCTGACGCGCGGTGCGTTCGCCGATTTGGAGCGCATCAAGCCCGGCGACGAGATTGTGTATATCTTGGGTGAAGTCGAGTATGTGTACGAAGTGCGCCGGCGCAGCCGCATAGCCCCCGAGAACGTGAAGGCGCTCTACATGCCGGACGGCCAAACGCTGCTCCTGCTGACCTGCACCGACTGGGACGCCGAAGGGAAGCGCTATGCCAATCGCCTGCTTGTGGAGGCGGAGCTGAGGGCGCAGCGCGCGGCCAAGGTGAATGACTAGCGGTGTGCACGCAAAACATGTCAGCCGCACCCTGAGCGGACGCTGAGCGAAGTCGAAGCGGCAGTCGAAGGGGCGGCAC
>JANWXR010000529.1 GCA_025057205.1 Anaerolineales bacterium
GAGATATGCAAGCGATGCCGGCCGGGCGGGAGGTCGAAAGCAATGAGGCCCGTGCCCGGTGTGGCGCGCAGCGCAAGCGGCTGTTCATTTGCGGTGGCCTGCCAGCCGGGATAGAGAAACTGGCGATAGACGAATGTGGCCGACGTGTGGGCCGTGATGGTGAAAGTTGCGTTCAGGGGGTCGGTGACGGCAGCGAGCGGCTGCCATTCGGCTTCGCCGATGAGCAGTTGCAACCGCACCGGCTCCTCGCCACGCATCAATGCCTCGGCCAGTGATGGATCATCGGGCAGCCTCTCCACCGTGCGCGGCAGGTACTCGCCCTTGGCCGTCGTGCCGATGGTATGGGTGGCGCGTTCATAGCCGACCATTTCGCTCAGTGTGGCCGTTGCGGGCGAAGCGCAATAGCGCGGCGACCAGTAGGAGAGCGCGGCGAGGATGATGAGCGTCGCTGCGAGCGGGGCGCTGAAACGTGAAATGGGCGACGGCAGCGCTCGTTCGAGGGTGTGCACACCGGCGCCGGCCAGTAGCGCCGCGCACAGTGACGCCGGGCCGAGCATCCGCCACGGGAATTGCACCAGCTCCAGCGGGCTAATGAGTCGCCAGATTGGCTCAGAAGCTTGCAGAGTTAGAA
>JANWXR010000052.1 GCA_025057205.1 Anaerolineales bacterium
TCGCCCGGACGCCACGGGTCGTTGAGCGTGCTTTGCTTCCAATCCGGGTCGCCCACCAGCCCGGCCACTTCGGCCACCTGGCCGATTTGTGTGGTTGCGCCGAACCCGAACTGGCGCGCGACTTTGGGAATGAAATGCGCGTCGGTCTGACCTAAGGTGAAAGCCACGGTGTAGAAATATGGATTGCAGGAGGTCGCCAGCGCCTGCACCAAGTTAATCTTGCCGTACGGTTTGATGCCGCGTCCGAACGTCCAGTTGTATTTCAGCGCGTTCGGGCCGAGGCCGCTCCAGACGTGGCCGCACTCTATGATTGTGTCACGCGTGAACTGGCCGGAGAGCAGCGCAGCCGCCATCACCGGTATCTTGAAAATGGAGCCGGGCGGGTAAACGCCCTGCGTCGCTCGGTTCAGGAGCGGGTTGGCCGGGTCATTCAGAATGGCCGGCAACTGGTCGCTGTGCGGGTTCGTCGGGTCGAAGAGGTTGGGGTCGAACGTCGGGCTGGAGGCCATCGCCAGCACGGCGCCGGTAGCCGGGTCGAGGACGACAATCGCGCCGCGCACCGGGTAAGGAAAGCCGGCCAGTAACTGCTGCGCTGCGAGTTGCAGCGGCCGGTCAAGCGTGGTGTAGATGGACTCTGCCGGCCGGCGTGCGCTTTCGGCGAGGCGGATGACGCGGCCATCCGGGAAGGTGGCCTGCAGCACGCCGGCGGGTCGCCCGGCCAGAACCTTCTCGCCCCACGCTTCCAGCCCGGCCTGGCCGATTCGCTCATCACCGGTATAGCCCAACGCCTGGAACTCGGCCCGTTGCTCCGGCGTGATGGCCCCCAGATAGCCGATGACATGCGGCGCGACGCCGCCGAACGGGTAGAAGCGCGTGTTGTAAGTCCGCAGCTCGACGCCGGGCAGTACGGTCAGTGTGCTCAACCTGGCCTGCACATCGGTCGCAGCAGCCTCGCCCAGCGGCACGTACCAGTCGGGGCGGGCATTGGCGTACTTTTGTTGAAGCGCCTGCGGGCTGAGGCCGAGCAGTGGCGAGAGCGCGTTCAGCACTGCGCCCTCATCGGTCATTGCGCCCGGCCGCACGCCGATGGCAACGGCCTCGCCCTGCGCCGCCAGCCCCAGTCCGTTGCGGTCGTACAGGTTACCGCGTGAAGGGAACGAGACCTCTAACGACAACTTGCCGCCGCCCTCCAGCTCAGGCAGGATCAGCCCGTCGGTCCAGGCCACCGCCCAGCGCCCCTCGGTGAAAACTAACGGCATGGTGATGGTGCGCCGCAGGTCGCCGAAGAGCGCAGTGCGCAACGTCACTTCGTAGAGCACGTCGGCCTTCGTCCCGCTGTTGAGCGCGTTCAGGACGCGGGCTGTGACCTGTGAAACTCCGGCGGTGCGATTGACGGACTCATAACGTGCCTGAAAGTCGGCGGGGCCGAGGGCATCGCGGCTAAGCGGCGAGAGCAGCGAGTACATGCCGGCGTAATCGCCGCGTTGCCAGGCATCGAGGAAGGCCTGCGCCGTGCCCTGCGGGTCGGGCGTGTGTGGAGTCGCGGTCGGCGCGGCTTGGAGCGGCGCGCCGGTTTGCGGCGTGCGCGTGCAGGCGATGAGCAGAAGCAGGGCGAAGCTCAGCGTCAGGCCGCCGCGCATCAGATGCAACAGCTTAGTCAGCGTGGCCATCCAGAATGCGGGGATAGACGGAGCAATCGTAGGGAATGAACCTCTGGCACTCGGCGGGCAGGTCGGTCAGCGCATCCACGCCGAGGGTGCGCAGGCGGCGCAACAGATGGCAGAGTGGCAGGCCCATCACGTTGGCGAAGCAATCCACAAACGCCTCGCGCGCCACCGGCTGAAAGCCCGGATGCTGAATGGCGTACGCGCCGGCCTTATCGAGCGGGTCACCGGTGGCAACGTAGGCAGCGACTTCGTCCGCGCTGTAATCGCGCATGGGCACACGCGAGCGTGCCAGGTCGGTATAGGCCGCGCCGGTCGCCGTATCCAGCACGGTGATAGCGGTCAGCACTTCGTGCGTGCGCCCGCGCAGACGTTGCAACATCGCCGTCGCCTCGGCGGCATTGGCCGGCTTGTTCATCACCTCGCCATCCAGCACGACGGTGGTGTCCGAGCCGATGACCAGCGCGTGGCCGTTGACGCCTTGCGCCGCGATGCGCGCCTTAGTCTCGCTCAAACGCCGCACGAAAGCCTCCGGCGCTTCGCCGGGAAGCGGCGTCTCGTCGGCGTAGGCCGGGCGCACCTCGAACGACCAACCGCCCAACGCCAGCAGTTGTTGCCGTCGCGGCGAGGCCGAAGCCAGAATCAGGGTTCGCATCGGCGCCCATTCTACTCATAAGCTACCTACCTCACCACTTGACACCTGACCTTTGACACCTGACACTTGTCACCTAACACGGTATTGCACACACAGGCATACGCCTCATCATGACCATGCGCTTCGACATCCTCACCCTCTTTCCCGAAATCTGTGCTGCTTACCTGCGAGAGTCCATCCTCAAGCGCGCACAGGCGAGCGGCCTGTTGCGCGTCCACTTGCACAACATCCGCGACTACGCCGCCGACAAGCACAAGATGACGGACGACCTGCCATATGGCGGCGGCGGCGGCATGGTCATGAAGCCGGAGCCGGTGTTCGCAGCGGTGGAGGCGGTGATGAGAGAGTGGAGATTAGAGATTGGAGATTCAATCTCCAATCTTCAATCTCCAATCATCTTGCTCACCCCGCAGGGCCGCACCTTTACGCAGACGGTGGCCCGCGAGCTGGCGCATCACGAGCGCATTGCGTTGATCTGTGGGCGGTACGAAGGCTTCGACGAACGCATCCGCGAACATCTGGCGACCGATGAAATTTCGATCGGCGACTATGTGCTGACCGGCGGCGAGCTGGCGGCGCTGGTGGTGGTGGACGCGGTAACCCGGCTGCTACCCGGCGCGCTCGGCGACCCGACCGGTGCAGAGGATGACTCGTTCGCCTCCGGCCTGCTGGAGTACCCGCACTACACCCGTCCGCCGAACTTCCGCGGCTGGACGGTGCCGGAGGTGCTGCTCAGCGGCGACCACGCCCGCATCGCCCGCTGGCGGCGCCGGGAATCTCTGCGCCGCACCTTCCTGCGCCGCCCGGATTTGCTCCTCAAGCTAGAACTGGCCGAAGACGAACGCCGCTTCCTGACGGATGTTGCCGACGAGCTGGCAGGCCGGCCCCGCCCCCGTGTTGACTCTTCGGGCCAAGGTGGTCAATAATGGTGCTGTTGTTCGCAATCGAGCCTTCTCGCTGATGGGCCGGTAGTGATGTCACCATGCCCCTCGAACGAGGCCTCAATGAGTCAGGACGCAACATACATCTTGCGCCTTCAGGCCGGTGATTTGGATGCGCTGGGCGCCCTCTACGACCGCTATCGGCTCGCCGTTTACCGCACGGCGCTGGCCATCACGCGCGACCCGGACGCCGCCGAAGATATTTTGCAGGAAGTCTTTTTGCGCCTGCACACCTACGCCACCAGCGTCAAGCCCGATTTGCCCCTTGCACCCTGGCTCTATCGCGCCACCATCAATCTGAGTTACTCCTGGTTCTCCAAACATCGCTGGCTGGCGCCGCTGGATGAAGTGATTGAGCGGTTGATCGGCCCGGCCCGGCAACGCCCCGAGCCGGCTGCCGAGCAGCGCGCCGGGCGCGAACAGGTGCAGCGGGCGATTGATGCCCTGCCCTTCAACCAGCGCGTGGTCATCATCCTGCACTATCTCAACGACCTCAGCCTGCAGGAGATCGCCGAAATCCTGGACTGCCCGCTGGGCACCGTCAAGTCTCGTCTGCACTATGCACGTGAAAGCCTGCGTCGTCAGTTGGAGGCCAACGGCCAGTCGCTGGAGTTGCTGTATGAGTTCTCCTAATAATTTCCCTGACCTGGTTGACCACACGATCCGCCACAACCTGCGTCACTCCGTGGCGCACGCGCAGCCCGGCCCGGCCGTCCGCCAGCAGTTGCTTCAACGTGCGGCCCGCCGTTGCTGGGCGCGGTTCTGGTGGCCGGCGCCCTCCGACCCGGTATTGGAATACGGCGCGCCGGGCAGGTCGCTCACGCCGCTGGAGCTGGGCTGGCGCGAGCTGGCCTTCATGCAGCTTCTGCGTCCGGCCGGCCTCTTCGGCGCGCTCTGTCAGCTCCGCTGATGTCTGCGCTCATCCTGCGTGTCGAGACGCTGACGACCGCGCCGGCCCGGGCCCCCTCCGGGCCAGTCTCTTTGCTGCACGGCATTGACTTCGAGCTGCGCCCGCGCGAACAGGTCGTCCTACTGGGCGCGCATGGTTCGGGCAAGACCACGCTGCTCCGCTCGGTGGCGCTCCTCCAAAGGCCGGCGGCGGGCCGCGTGTTCTTTGAAGCCGAGGAACTGACCCGGCTGTCCGAGTCCAGGCTGCGCGGGCTGCGGCGGTCCTTCCAGTTCACGGGCGGCCATCCGGCGCGCACGTTGTGGGCGACGGCCACCGTCGCGCAGACGGTGCGCGAGCCGCTGCAAATCCATCGGCTGGGCAATGCAGCCGAGCAGGAAGCCCGCGTCGCCGAGGTGTTGCAACTTTTCGATTTGAATCCCTGGCTGTTCAACCGGCGCATCGCCAGCCTGTCCCTTGCCTTGCGCCAGCGTGTCGTTCTGGCGCGCGCCCTCGTCCTGAAGCCGCGCCTCCTGCTCACCGACGAAGTAATTGACCACCTCGAGCCGGCGGCGGCGGTTCCGCTGCTTGAATGCCTCTCCGACCTGTGCCGCCGCTCCGACCTCACCTGGCTGTGGTCCACCTCCAATGCTGCGCTCGCCCGCCGCTTCTCCGACCGCGTGCTGACGTTGGAAGGCGGACGTCTGTATGCTGCTTGAGCACAGCCGCATGGGCGCGCAGCTGCACCGCCGAACCCCTTGCGCGTAACTACTCAGACGTACCGATTTATCCGCAGATAGCGCAGACCCCTGCAGAGAAATCTGCGACCATTGGCGACATTTGTGGATTCCTTCAACGGCTGGAAACTATCGCTTGAGCAATTACCCTTGCGCTTTCATTTGTTCCGGCGATACTTTCCGGCAACCTACTACGCTGCTGACAAATGATGTTGCGCGCAATACCGTTCAGTCTGAGAACATCGAGCGGGCTGATTTTGCTGTGGAGTTTATTGACTGCCTGTGCCGGCCCCGCACCGTTGCCGACGCTTGTGTCCACCCTGGCGCAGCCCGCATCCTCGGAGACCCATTCGCCGCCAACCGAACCGCTATCCACCACCGCCGAGCCATCGTCCACCACTTCGCCGACCGTCCCTCCCTCGCCCACGCCCGTCCCCGTTGAACTCATCGTTTGTCAGCAGGCAGAACCGACCTCGCTCTATCTGTATTCGGATGATGTAGCCGCGCGCGCCGGAATCTTCGAGGCGCTGTACGACGGCCCGATAGACACGGCCGACTTTGAGTTGCAGCCGGTCATCCTGGAAGAGCTGCCCTCGCTGGCGAACGGGCGGCTGGTGCTGCGCGAGGTGACGGTGCGGCCCGATGACCGCGTGGTGGATGCAGTAGACTTGCAGGTGAAGGTCCTGGCCGAAGGTGTGCGGCTGGCGCAGCCGGATGGCAGTGTCATCACCTACACCGGCCGCTCGACGGCGCGCACCGTGCAGGTCTCCGCCGAGTTCCGCCTCAAGCCCGGCATTGTCTGGTCGGACAGCCACCAGCTCACCGCCGACGACTCGCGCTTCTCGTTCGAGGCCGCTGCCTACTACGACACGCCCACCAGCAAATTCGTCACCGACCGCACGCAGTCCTACGAGGTCGTGGATACGCTGACGGTGCGCTGGACGGGCCTGCCTGGATTCCGCGACCGCGAGGCGCAGCGCCGCTTTTGGTCACCGCTGCCGCGCCATCTCTTTCAGAACATCAACCCGAGCGAGCTGAAGACCCATGCCGATGCCAACGAACGACCGCTGGGATGGGGGCCGTTCGTGCTACAGGAATGGATCAAGGGCGAGCGGCTGACGCTGACGCGCAACCCCAACTACTTCCGCGCCGCTGAGGGCCTGCCCTACGCCGACCGGCTCGTCTTCCGCTTCGGCCTGACGCCGGAGGAGATCCTCCGCGAGATCGAGGCCGGACGCTGCCATATCGGCTCGCAGGTCACCGACTTCACAGCGCTCACACCGCAGCTGCTGGCTGAGCAACAGGCCGGCGCGCTAGCCCCGCAGTTCGCACCCGACCTGGCCTTTGAGCATCTGGACTTCGGCATCGTCCCCGCCGAGGGCTATCAGCGCGCGGCCGGCAATGATGTGTTCCGGGATGTGCGTGTGCGCCAGGCGATTGCTCATTGTGTAGACCGGCAGGCGTTGATTCGGGAACTCATCAATGGCGTGGGCGAGCCACCGGCCAGCTATGTGCCGGACGTTCATCCACTGCACGGCGGGAACCGGCTGACGACTTACCGCTTCGACCCGGCGCGCGGGCGGGCGCTACTTGCCGAAGCCGGCTGGAACGATGCAGACGGCGACGGCGTGCGCGAGCGCGGTGACCGACGGCTGACGCTGGAATACGTCTCCGGGCCGGAGAACAGCACCTTCCGCCAACGGCTGGCCCAACTGCTACAGGCACAACTGCGCAACTGCGGCATCGAATTACGTCTGCGCTGGGTCGCGCCGGAAGACCTTTACGCGCCCTGGCCCAACGGCCCGCTCTTCGGGCGGCGCTTCGACCTAAGCAGCTTCCCCTGGCGCTCCGGCGTGGAGCCGCCCTGCGAGCTGTACCTGACGGAAGCCATCCCGAACGAACTCAGCCCGGGCGGCGCGAATAACACCGGCTACAGCAGCGCCGCCTTCGACGCAGCCTGCCACCGCGCTCGGCGCAGCTTCGACCCCGAACAGCAGCGGGCTGCCCATCTGGAGGCCCAGGTTATCTTTAGCCGCGACCTGCCCTCACTGCCGCTGTTCTTCCGCTACCGGGCCGGCGTCGCGCATCCAGGCGTTGCCGGCTATCGGCTGGAGACCACCGCCCGCTCCGACCTGTGGAACATCGAGGCCATCCGTCCGCCGGCACGTTGAACCTTTGTGAAGCCGGGCCGGTATATGACTACGTACCCGACTACACCTGAGAGCTGTTCAAGCCAAACGTCAGAGCCTGTGCGGGTGCATTTCAGATTATCGGCCGCTCCTTCGACCACGCCCCGCAACAGCAGCGGGCCTCCGCTCAGGGTGCGGCCCGGCCCAAAAATTAATAGAAATGCACCCGTCTGTACCGTTTACTTGACGCGCCATGAAACCGTGTGTTATAGTCGCGCCCACCGAACAATGGATCGCCGCAACTTAAGGGTATGCCTGCCTGCCGTCTCAACCGTCGGCCCGAGAGCGTGTTTGCGCCTCAGGCAAGCTTAGGCCGTGTGGGCAGGTGTTTTCTCACCTGAGAGGAGGTGGTTCGCCGCTCCATATCCCGAAATCCCTTACACCCCTTATCAAGCGAAGACCGTTTTGTATATCAACCAACCCTTTCCTGAGGAGGAGAGACAATGCACAAGAGCAAGTCATGGGTAGCACTTTCGGCGGTCATGATCCTGAGCATGATCCTGGCCGCGTGCGCGCCGCAGGTGGTCACCAAGGAAGTCATCAAAGAGGTGACCGCCCCCCCGCAGGTCGTCATCCAGACCCAAGTCTTGACCCAGGTGGTGGAAATTGAGAAGGAGGCCTGGACTACCCCCCACCCCATTCTGAGTGACCTGCGCGTGCGCCAGGCCATCGCCTACTGCACCGACCGCATCGCGCTGATTAAGTCGGTGTACGACTACCTCTCGCCGGAGGAGCAACAAAAGCTGCTCATGGATAGCTTCATCCAGAGCTCGCACTGGGCGCATGCGAAGGGCCTGCCACAGTATCCGTTTGACCCTGAAAAGGGCAAGGCCTTGCTGGAAGAGGCTGGGTGGAAACTGGCCGAGGGCGCTCAATTCCGCACCAATGCAAATGGCGAAGAACTCTCATTGCGCTTCACCACCACCAACGCCCAGTTCCGCCAGACTTGGGCGGCGGTGTTCGAGAAAAACATGAGCGACTGCGGCATCCGCATCTTGCGCCTGCATGCCCCCGGCGCCTGGTGGTTCGGCTCCTCCACCGGCCTGCGCCGCCGCGACTTCGAGCTGGGCGCCTTTGCCTGGGTAGGCGAGGCCGACCCCGGTGGCCGCACCCTGTACGCCTGCGACCAGATCCCGACGCCGGCCAACAACTGGCGTGGCCAGAACTACATGGGCTGGTGCAATGAGCGAGCCGATGCCAACATCAAGCTGGCCAATAACACCCTTAACCGCGAAGAGCGCATCAAAGCATATGCTGCGGTGCAGGAAGAGTTTGCCAAGGACATGGTCAGCCTGCCGGTGTTCGCCCGCGTGGAGCACATCGCCCACTCGGCCAACCTGAAAGGCCCCGATCCGGCCCCCGGTGAGCCGTACGTGGTCAACAACATTCACGAGTGGGAACTGGCCGACCGTGGCGACACGCTCATCCTGGGCTACACGCAGGAGCCGGCCACCCTCTTCACCCTGATCGAGAGCGCCTTTGTAGCCTCCAACGCTAAGGCACTGATTGATGGTTTGCCCATCATCAGCAAGAACTACGACTACACCGTCAACCTGTACTTCAAACAATTGCCGACCCTGGAGAACGGCGGCGCGGTGCTCAATGCCGTCGAGCCGAAGGCCGGCGACAAGGTCGTGGATGTCAACGGCGACATCGTGGATCTGGCCGAGGGCGTCAAGGTCAAGGACGAAAAGGGCAACGAAGTGGAGTGGAAGCCCGGCGTCAAGATGCAGCAGATCGTGCTGACCTGGGAGCTGGAGCCCGGCATCAAGTGGAGTGATGGAAAGCCGCTGGTCGCTGCCGACATGGAACTGGGTAAGAAGATCACCTGCGATCCGGAGTCCGGTGCAGTGGACTTCACCACCTGCGAACGCACGGTGGGCTTTGAGGTGACCGACACCACCCAGAAGATTACGCTGATGCCCGGCTACACCCCGCCGTTGTACTTCACCATCTTCTACGGCTGGTACCCCTCGCACCAGGAGATCGGTGGCCGCAAGCTGGCGGATATCCCTGCCAAGGAGTGGTCTACCCTGAAGGAAATCGCCGAATTGCCGATGGGCACCGGCCCGTACATCATCAAGGAATGGACCAAAGGCCAGCAGATGGTGTTCGAGGCGAACCCCAACTTCTACAAGGGCGCGCCGAAGATCAAGAAAATCATCATCAAGTTCATCGCCGACACGAAGCAGGCTGTGGCCCAGCTGCTCACCGGCGACGTGGACATGCTCTTCGGCGAGACCCTGGTCGGCGCCGAGGCCGGCACAGTGGCCAAGGCAGCCGCCGAGCCGAACGCGAAGGTGATCTTCCACACCATCCCAAGCGCGACGTGGGAGCACATTGACTTCAACCTGAACGTTCGCTAACTGCCGTTAGCGAGCCAGACCTGTCAGGCCTAACGGCCTGACAGGTCTTTTATAGCTACTGGGGTCGTCGAGTGCGCAGCTTGTTACCGATGGCCTCTTCAAGTCGAGCACTCAACGTAGCCTGCAGCGCTACTCTCCCAGCCGGTTGTTTACCGATGTAATCGAGGTTTTTATGACCAACTACCTGATCCGTCGCAGCTTCCAAATGCTCATGGTGCTCTTTTTCTCAGCGCTCGTCACCTATACGCTGCTGACGTTGGCGCCGGGCGGGCCGTGGGAGGAAATCCTGGGGCGGCAAGGCTCCGAGACGATGCGGATTGATGCGGAGGACATCGCCCGCATCCGCGCCCAATATGAACTGGATTTGGATCAAACGTGGCGCTTCACCCGCTGGCTCTTCGGCTGGCCGAACGGGCCGATCCGCATCGGCGAGCAGGAGTTGCTGGCCGATTTTCAGGTGGGTTGCTTCTTGCCTCTGGAGACCACCAATGCGTTGGGAGAGACCGTCATCATCGGCTGCCAGAAACCGGTCACGCTCAAAGACCTCGAAGGCCGCCGCGTCAGCCGGGGGGTGATCTTCGGCGACTTTGGCCTGTCGTGGGGCATCCTGCGAGACCGGCCGGTGATGGACGTGCTCTGGTCGCGCATCCCGCGCACCCTGCAGCTGATGTTCACGGTGACGGTGCTCTCGCTGATGATCGGCATCCCGCTCGGCCTGATCTCGGCCATCCGCCAGTACTCGCTGTTCGATTACACGGTGACGACCCTGTCCTTCTTGGGGTCTTCGATGCCCACTTTCTTCTTTGGCATCATTCTGATTTTGATCTTTGCCATCACGTTCAAACAGTGGGGCTGGTTCTATCTGCCGCCAGGCGACGCCGTCGGCTCCCGTGACTACGTCGTGCCTATGCTGGGCAAGGTCGAGGCCGGCTCGTTGTTAGACCAGCTCCTGCGTATGATTATGCCGGTCAGCGTGCTGGTGTTCTTCAGCGTCGCCGGCTGGAGCCGCTTCATCCGCTCTTCCATGCTCGAAGTGCTGCGCCAGGATTACGTGCGCACGGCCCGCGCCAAAGGCCTGCTGGAGAATGTGGTCATCTTCAAGCACGCCTTTCGCAACGCCCTCATCCCATTCGTGACCATTGTGGTCTTCGCCATCCCGGGTATGTTCAGCGGGGCCATCGTCACGGAGACCATCTTCAACTGGCCAGGGATGGGGCGGCTATTCATTGATGCGCTCAGCCGGAACGATTACCCGGTCAGCATGTCCATCTTCCTCATCGGCGCCACTCTGACGGTCATCGCCACGCTGATCGGCGACATCCTATATACCATCGTAGACCCGCGCATCCGGCTGTCGTAGTCGCCATCGTGCTCAAAGGAGACTGTGCATGACCGCTTCCGCCACCCCTGCACCAAAGAAGGTCGTCGAAATTCTCCAGCCCGAGGCGATGCCGAAGGAGGAGAGCCAATTCGCCATCATCCGTCGTCGCTTCTTCCGGCACCGCCTGGCCACCTTCTCGCTCGGCCTGCTGCTGGTGATTTTTATCGCCGCCATCTTTGCACGCCAGTTGGCGTCTTATGGCCCCACCGAGATCGAACTGACCAATCGCTTTGCCCCCCCGGGCTCCGTTTCGGCGGAGAGCGGCCGGACCAACTGGCTGGGCACCGACCATCTGGGCCGAGATTACTTCTCCCGCATCCTCTACGCCGCGCGGATTTCGCTCACCGTGGCCTTCTCCGTTGTCATCCTCAGCACCGTCATCGGCTCTCTGTTCGGCGCCATCTCCGGCTATTACGGCGGCCTCGTGGACGACATCGCGATGCGCTTCGTCGAGTTCATGCTGACCATCCCTGAACTGCCGCTGCTACTGATTATCTCTTCGATTCTGTTACAGTCGCCGCAGGCCATCCCCGTCCCCAAAGCGCTGATTGACCTGATGGCAGTGCTGCTGTACCTTGGGCCGCGTGAAGCGCTGCAGGTCATCATGGTCATGCTCGTGCTGACGGCCTTCGGCTGGCTCGGTGTCTCGCGACTGATGCGCGGGATGGTGCTCTCCATCAAGAACATGGAGTACGTGGAAGCGGCGCGCGCCCTGGGCGTCTCGGACTTCGGCATCATCACCCGGCATCTTATCCCCAACGCTTTCGCCCCCATCATCGTTCAGGCCAGCCTGGCCCTGGCCGGCTTCGTCATCACCGAGTCCGTTCTCGGCTTTCTGGCTTTCGGCATCCAGGACCCGACGCCGACCTGGGGCAATATGCTCGCTTTCACCCAGTCCTACATGTTCGAGCATCCCTGGCTGCCGCTCATCCCCGGCCTGCCCATTTTCATCTGCGCGATGGCCTTCAACTTTGTGGGCGACGGTCTGCGTGATGCACTTGATCCGCGCCTGAAGCACTAAACGACTCCGCGCCACAGAGCGCTGCAAAACTGGAGAAAGGCAATGGCAGAAGAAGAAAAGGGTAAATCCAATAGGACTGCGCCTAACGTCCTCGAAGTTCGCGGAATCAAGACATACTTCTTTACCGAGGACGGAGTGGTGAAAGCGGTGGACGGTGTAGACTTCACCGTGCGGCGCGGCGAGGTGCTCGGCCTGGTGGGCGAATCCGGCTGTGGCAAGAGCGTCACCTCGCTCACCATCATGCGCCTGATCGGCCAGCCCGGCAAAACGGTGGAAGGTGAAATCATCTTCGACGGCAAGGACCTGCTCAAGCTGTCAGAAGCCGAGATGGTGCACATGCGCGGCAACCGCATCGCCATGATCTTCCAGCAACCGCAGTCCGCCCTTAACCCAGTCTTCAAAGTCGGCGACCAGATCGCCGAAGTGCTCGACATCCACCGCTCGCTGGGCAAGGAGGCCGGCTGGCAGCGCGCCATCGAGCTGCTCAAAATGGTTGGCATCCCCGACGCCG
>JANWXR010000530.1:0-357 GCA_025057205.1 Anaerolineales bacterium
CCTCTGGTCTGCCGACGCGCTGCTGAAGCCCCAATCTCCAATCTCCAATCTTCAATCTCGAACCGGCCATGCCCTCATCCTCTCGCTCTGCCTCGCCCTCCAACTCCTCGCCGGCCATGCACAGACGACATGGTACACCTGGCTCCTCCTCGCCGCCTGGAGCCTGTGGCGCTCGCTCACCTTGCGCCCACGACCATCTCTTACTTCCTACTTTCTACTTTCTACCTCCTTCCTCCTCGCCCTCCTCATCTCTTCAGCCCAACTCCTTCCCACCTTCGAGTACCTGCGGCAATCGCCGCGCGCCGACGCCGCCGAGTATGAGTTCGTGATGACCTACTCGTTCTCGCCGTGGCGTTT
>JANWXR010000530.1:367-629 GCA_025057205.1 Anaerolineales bacterium
CAATTACCTAGAAGACGCCGTTTACGTGGGCGTCATCCCGCTGCTGCTTGGCATTGGCACAATCATCTCGTTCTTTAGTCGCGCCAATTCACAATCAGCAATCCATAATCAAAAATCTCCAATCCCTACTTTCTACTTTCTACTCTTCCTCACTCTTCTCCTCCCCATCACCCTCCTCCTCGCCCTGGGACGCAACACGCCCGTCTTCCCGTGGTTGTACGCCAACGTCCCGACCTTTGACATGTTTCAGGCGCCAACGCGG
>JANWXR010000531.1:0-270 GCA_025057205.1 Anaerolineales bacterium
GAAGGGGCGGCACCTTCCCTGACAACCTTTGCGTGCACACTGGGTTAGGGTCTTCAGTTGCTAGTTGCTCTCTCCCACCCACGACGTTACGTCTGGCGACCTGGCCGGCGCAATTTCTGCTTCGAGTCTTGTCCGGGCGCTCTCAAAACACCGGCTCAGTTCCACCAGCATCTCCGGGACGTTCTCCCATTTCTCGGTCTGCCCTGCCCGCTCAATACGGTCGGCAACTTCCTGAAGCTCCATAAGGCCGAGGTTCGCGGCGCTGCCCTT
>JANWXR010000531.1:280-629 GCA_025057205.1 Anaerolineales bacterium
TCAGGCTGTGAGCCGTTTGTTGGAGGCTTTTCGCATCCTGCCGGTCAACGGCGCCCTGGAGCTGTACAAGTAGCTCCGATGTCCTTAATAGAAAGCTCTCAATGATTTTCTGAACCTCCGACACACCGATCTCGGCCTGCAGGCGCTTGAGGCGGCTAGATAGTCCGCCGTTCGGTTCCGGCGGTTGCGTCACCGGCTCGATGGAGGTACATGCAGCGGTGCAGAATCCCAAACGGCGCAAAACTGCGCCGATGTCCGCCAGTTGAAACGGCTTGGACAGATAGTCGTTCATACCGGCGGCCAGACAATGTTCGCGGTCGCTAAGCAAAGCGTTGGCCGTGAGGGCCAC
>JANWXR010000532.1 GCA_025057205.1 Anaerolineales bacterium
CGGTTTACATCCGTGGGGTTATAGGTTCGAGTCCTATAGGAGGCACTCCCAACGGTGTGCACGCAAAACATCTCAGCCGCACCTTGACCCTTCGGCTGCCGCTTCGGCTTCGTTGGGCAAAGCCTGCCAAAGGACGAAGGGGCGGCACGTTCCCTGACAACCTTTGCGAGCACACTCTCAATATTGCAAAGACGCAATGAGCCGCCGGAGAATTATCGGCGGCTCATGCGTTTGGGACAGGAGGGATATCGTCGAAAACGGTCGGTGATGTGATGCTTGGCGCTTATCTCCGTATCAGCGGCAGGAATAGCCGGTTCGGTAGGGCTTCGGTTCCCAGACCGGTGCTCACCGGTCCGTGGCGCGTCTCGCGTCCCTGTGTGTCCACATCTACCAGCCAATACCACCACCTACCTACCGCCGGTACGTTGTCTAGATAGCGGTATGTTGCTCCGCCAGTGGCGTTGCCCGCTGCCGGCAAGAAGGCCACGTATCCGGCCAAAGCGAAGTCGTTGACCGGCGCCCGGTACAGCTTGAAGCCGACGTTGTCCACCTCGGAGGCCGTTTCCCAGACCAGTTCAATCGTCGTGCCGTTGACGCTCGCTACGCGGAAGTCCACCAGCTCTACTGA
>JANWXR010000533.1 GCA_025057205.1 Anaerolineales bacterium
TGCATGGCAATCCGCATCGAAGCGGTAACGCGCGGCGCGTCCACCCGTTTACATTCCACACCGATGCGTCGCCTCTCTTTGATGAGCAGCAGGTCGAGTTCCGCGCCGGAGTGCGTGGCCCAAAAATAGACCTCATCCGGCTGAAGGGCTTTTATGGCTTCTTCGAGGGCATATCCTTCCCAGGACGCGCCGCTGCGCGGGTGCAGGGCCAAATCCTGTTCGGTGCGGATGCCCAAGAGGTAATGCAGCAACCCGCTATCGCGGAAATAAATCTTGGGCGACTTGACCTGTCGTTTCTTCAAGTTCGCGTGCCAGGGCCGCAACTGGCGCACCATGAAGAGATCCTCGAGCAAATCCAAATAGCGACGCGCCGTGTTCTGGCTCACGTCCAGCGTGCGCGCAGCCTCGGCAGCGTTCCAGATTTGCCCGTGGTAATGCGCCAGCAAACTCCAAAAACGGAACAGGCTGACCGCCGGCAGGTTGAAGCCAAACTGAGGCAGGTCGCGCTCCAGAAAGGTGCGCACGAAGTCCTTGCGCCACTCGAAGCTCTCGGCCTCGGTGGCTGCAATAAAAGACCGCGGAAAGCCGCCCCGCCGCCAATGCAAATCTTGCGCGGCCGGTCCCACCT
>JANWXR010000534.1 GCA_025057205.1 Anaerolineales bacterium
CGGCGTTCTGCTGGGCGAGCGTGGCGGCGAGGGTGCTGGGCGACATCGCCCCGGCGATGATGAAGGGCGTGACGAGCACCGCCTGCCGCGCGCGGGCATAGACCTCCAGCGCGCCCAGCATGCGGTCATCGAAGCGCAGCGGGCTGGAGGCGTTGATGAGCGAGAGCACCGCCGGGTTCTGCCGCATGGCTTCCTCGCCGAAGACGATGCGTGCCAGCGTCACCGTGTCGCGCGCATTGTCGGCGTGCGTCACGCTGCCCATGAAGGCCTTGTCGTGCAGGGTCAGGTGCGCCAGCAGCATGTCCAGATGGCGCTCCTTCACGTCTATGTCGTTCGGCTCCACGAGCGTGCCGCCGCCGTGATGCAGGTGCTCGGCCATGTGCGTCAGCTTGGCGAAGTTGTGAAAGTCTTTGAGAGCCGGGTTTGCCGCTGCCGGTCTGCCGGATATAGCGGCAAACTCCGTCAACTGCGTAAGTTCTAGAATGAACATCTTGTGGAAGCTCGGCATTTTGTTGGTAACTTTTCTCGCCGCGTGCGCCCCGGCCACGCTTGAGCCGCTGCCCACCCTCGCGCCGCTCATCACCGCGCCGCCCACGCTCACACCCATCCTGCCGACCGCTACTTCACT
>JANWXR010000535.1 GCA_025057205.1 Anaerolineales bacterium
GGCGTCGAGATTACCACCAAAGCGGCATATGTGGCGGCCAAGCGTTTCGATCATGACCTTTTTTCAGTGCACTCATTTGTCACTCCCCAGCAAAGGTAGCAACTCGGGTTAGGTAGTTACCATGACCGAACAACCACGCTCGGTGGCGCTCTTTCATTCTGAAAACTGGGATAATGCTGCGGTCTGGCTGCGGGTGCGCGCCCCCGCCGCGGTCCTGGGCTGGCGCGTCTACGAAGGCAACCTCTTGCAGGATGGTCGGCTGATCCAATTCTGGCCGGACGTCGTGGAGCGGGCAGATTATGTGATCATCCAGCGCCAGTTCCCTCGGTTTACCGAGGCTTTCGATGTTGTCTTGAGGCAGGCGCGAGCTGCGCGAAAGCCCGTGATCTATGAACTGGATGATCTCCTCTTGGAGCTTCCCCGTGATCATCCCGACTGGCGCTACCACATTCGCTCGTGTGTGAGCATACTGAGGGCGGTAATGGAGGCCGATGCAGTGGTAGTGAGCACGCAGCCGCTGGCAGCATACCTCCAGTCGTTTAACCCGGCAGTGTACGTCTGGCCGAACTGTTGGGATGAAGCGCTCTGGCCACTGCGGGCACCCGAACCAGCGCCAGACCGGCCACTG
>JANWXR010000536.1 GCA_025057205.1 Anaerolineales bacterium
GGCATGGACGAGGGCCAGCGCGGCCTGCGTGTCGTCGGTGATCTGGCCGGCGCGCAGGCCGGCATGGCCAAAGGGGTCGTCGGCGTGCGGCGCGACGAAGCCGCAGATGATGCCGTAGCGTGCGCGTGTCGCTTCCGGCGTGGGCTGTGTGGGAGTGCCCAATGCGTCGCCGAGGGCCAGGCCGGCCAGGCAGCCGGCGATACGCAGAAGGAAATGGGGCATCAGCAAATAACCGGCTGCACAGAAAGAGTGCACCAAAAAACGCATCGCGGAGGACGCAGAGACGGCAAAATTCTTCCTTAAGAAACTATTTCTCCGCGTGCTCTAAAGTCTCAGCGTTGAAACACCCTTTTTGCAGTGGACTCACGGAAAGCAATGAAGCGAGATTGTAACATAAATAACCAAGCGAACGTTTAGCTCCACAGCCGACTGTGTGCACTCAAAACATGTCAACTGCACCCTGGAACGATCGCACTGTGACCGAGCCGCAACATCACGAGCCGGCTTCAACATCACGTCGCTTGCCTGTGGCGTTGAGCGCATGCCGGAGTTGGGCCGGCGTAAAGCCCACCCACAGTGGCGTCAGGAAGTTGCACAGAAACTCCGAGTGCGTGACAATCCAGGT
>JANWXR010000537.1 GCA_025057205.1 Anaerolineales bacterium
GAGTTTTGTTGGCAAAATGCTCGGCGTTGCAAAACATCAAAATCCAACCTAACGAGGCACTAGTTTTCGCCGGCCACTTCGTAAAGTTCCACCAGCACGCCGTGCGCGCTCTCCGGGTGAATAAAGGCGTACTGGCGGTTGCCGCGTCGGCGCGGTGTCTCGTCAATCAGGCGAACTTGCCTGGCCTTGAGCCTTTCCAGCGTCGCCGCGATGTCCGGCACCTGCACGCAAACATGGTGCATCCCCGGTCCGCGCTTTGCCAGGTACCTGGCCAGGCCGGATGTCTCCGTCGTCGGCTTCACCAGCTCCACGTGGCTCTCACCGATGGGTAGAAAGGCCACGCGCGCCTCCTGCTCGGGCACTTCTTCGATCTCTTGTAGTTCCAACCCCAGCCCATCGCGCCAGAAGGCGAGGGCCTCATCCAGATCGTCCACGACCAGAGCGATGTGATTGATTTTCATCTGCTATCCGCCATCAGCAATTCGCCATCTGCTATCCGCCATCCGCTACAGCGCCGGCTGGTACTCGCCCCACACGCCGCGCAGCGTATGACAGATTTCGCCAACGGTGACTTTGTTCTCGACGCAGGTGATGAAGAGCGGGATCAGGTTGTCGCTGCCGCGA
>JANWXR010000538.1 GCA_025057205.1 Anaerolineales bacterium
GCCGTTGAGATCGGCTTGGTTGCTGCCGAAAACGCTGTTCATCACTGTCAGTATGCCAAAGTTGGCGATGTCGCCGCCGTGGTCGATGGCTCTGTTACCGGAAAAAGTGCTTTCTGTCACTGTCAATATGTTCAGGTTGATGATGCTGCCGCCGAGGGTAGCGTGGTTATTTTCAAAAGTGCTGCCCGTCACCGTCAGCGTGTGGGCGTTGGCGATGCCGCCGCCAGTGATGACAGTGTGGTTATTTCGAAAGGTGCTGCCCGTCACCACTAGCGTGCCGTGGTTCCAGAGGCCGCCGCCACCGCCGAGCCTACCGGTGGCGCGGTTATTTTCAAAGACGCTGCTCGTCACTGTCAGCGTGCCCTGGTTGACAATGCCGCCACCATAGACGTCGGCGCTGTTGCCGGAGAAGGTGCTGTTCGTCAACATAAGTGTACCGGTTTCGTTCCAGATGCCGCCGCCGTTTTTGGCGATGTTGCCGGAGAAGGTGCTGTTCGTCACCGTCAGCGTGCCGGAGTTAAAGATGCCGCCACCGGCGTCGGCGCTGTTGCCCCGAAACGTGCTGTTCATCACCGTCACTGCGCCGTCTTGGTTAGCAATGCTCCCACCGTCGTCGGGGGCGCT
>JANWXR010000539.1 GCA_025057205.1 Anaerolineales bacterium
TCGGCGATGTCGAAGACCAGTTCTTCGAAGCGTTCGCGGGAGAGACGCATCGAGGCGATTGTAGCCGGAGTGTATAATGGTGCGCAAACCCGGCGAAAGTAATTTTTTGCCATGAGCCATAGTGAAGCCAATTGGACTGACCCTAAGCCTCTTTCCCTGGTAAAGCAGGCGGCTCTGATCGGGTTAGGTACACTGGCGCTGGGGTTGGCCGTACTGGGCATTTTCCTGCCCGGCCTGCCGACCACGCCATTCCTGTTGCTGGCCGCTGGCTGTTACGTGCGCAGCTCCGACCGGTTGTACCGCTGGATGCTAACGCGCCCATGGCTGCAACCTTATCTCCGCACGGCCTTTGAGTTCAAGGCCAAACGGGCGCTGCCACTTAAGGTGAAGCTGTTGGCGTTGAGCGTGGCCTGGGCTTCCTACCTGTTTACGTTTTATAGTGAGGCTTCACTCGCTGCCCAGATCAGCGTGGCGGCCCTGGCCGTGGCCGCCACGGTCGTGATGACCGTCGTCATTCGAACCGAAAAAAGCAGCTGACAGGGCTGGCGCCTCCTCCTGATGCAGCAGCGCTGCTTAGGCGCCGAGCAGCTCGGTCAAATCCAGATACAGGAACAGCACAATG
>JANWXR010000053.1 GCA_025057205.1 Anaerolineales bacterium
AAAACCTACAACCCCCAGCCCAAAGCCGGTTAGCCAGTCATCCACGCCGTAACGGTTTACGAAGGCCACGCGCCCAATCGCCGCCAGCACGCCCAGCGAGAAGGCATAGTGCCCCCAGATGAGCCAACTACGCTTTTGCCAGTAATACGTGTTGGTGAAGTCGCCGAGGTCGTCATGACTGACCTCGGCAAGCAGGGTGTAGCGCGGGTCGGCGAGGGACATAGCGGCGATCTATCAAATCACGCAAATCGGCGCGAAGTCGGGCACGTTTCGCGCAGCTCGACGCTTGCGTATTACGTGTTGCGTATTCCATATCGTAGGGTGGGCACGAAGCTCCGCTCGTTTCGCCCAACCTGGTGCCAAGACTATTCTTCGTCGCCGCCGAGGATGCGCGCGGCGCGCTCGCCGATGGGGTCATCGTCCTTGCCGATGAAGACCTCGCGCGTCTTGCCGCCGGCCTGCTCGCGGCCCACGATGCCCATCTGCTTCAGCTCGTCCATCAGCCGGGCGGCGCGCGGATAGCCGATGCGCATCTTGCGCTGGAGCAACGAAGCGCTGGCCGTGCCGTACTTCTTGACGATCTCGATGGCCTGCTCAATCTGACGGTCTTTGTCTTCGATGGCCCGCTCGCGGGCGAGCATCTCGTCCCACGGCGCGGCTGGGGCAGGCGCGGCCTTCTCTGCTCCGCCCTTGCCCGCCTTCAGGATTTCGGCCTCGGCCTCGACGTCAGCCTGCGGCTCATCGGCATACTCGTCAGCCTGCTCACGCCACCAGCTCACGATTCGGTCTACTTCCTTCTCGCTGACGAAGCTGCCCTGCAGGCGCACAGGTGCAGGCATGTCCGCTGATTGGAAGAGCATATCGCCCTTGCCCAGCAGCATCTCCGCGCCGACCGTGTCGAGGATGACGCGCGAATCAATGCTGGAGGCGACCGCGAAGGCGATGCGCGCCGGGAAATTGGCCTTGATCAGGCCGGTGACCACCTCGGTGCTGGGGCGCTGCGTGGCAACGACGAGGTGGATGCCGGTGGCGCGCGCCATCTGCGCCAGCCGCACCACCATCCGTTCGGTCTCGTCAGGGGCCTGCATCATCAGGTCGGCCAGCTCGTCCACGAAGACGACGATGCGCGGCAGGCGCTCGCCGTCTTTGCGTCGGGACATCCGAGCGTTGTAAGCGTCCAGGTTGCGCGCGGACACTTCTTCAAACAGCTTGTAGCGCCGGTCCATCTCGCGCACCGTCCAGCGTAGCACGCCCAGGATGCGCGTCAGCTCGGTCTCCACTTTGCCGTAGAGGTGCGGCAGGCCGTTGAAGCGCACCAGCTCCACCATTTTGGGGTCAATCATCACCAACCGCAGGTCGTCGGGTGTGTTGTTGGCGATGAGGCAGGTGACCAGCGAGATGATGCACACGCTCTTGCCCGAGCCGGTGGTGCCGGCGATAAGCAGATGCGGCATCGAGCCGAGGTCGGCGGCCACCGCTGCGCCGGAGGTGTCACGGCCGAGGGCGATGGCCAAGGGTTTGTTGATTCGCTGAAAGGCCTCGGACTCAAGAATGGGGCGCAGGCCCACGATGCTGGTACGGCGATGCGGTACTTCGATGCCGACGTAGTTCTCGCCCGGCACCGGGGCCTCGATGCGGATGCTGGACGCAGAGAGCGCCAGGGCAATGTCCCTGTGGAGCGAGGCGATCTGCGCCACGCGCACTTTCCACTGCCTACTTGCACCGTCCGGCCCCGGCTTCTCCACAAAGCCCGGCTCCACCTGGTACTGCGTCACACTCGGGCCGACGCGCGCGCCCAGGACGTTGATGGGCACGCCGAACTCGCTCAGGGTCTTGGCGATGAGGGAGGCCGTCTCATCAATTTCCTTTTGCGCGGGACGGCGTAGGTCGGTGTTGTCGAGCAGGTCGAGGGGCGGCAGACGCCGGTCGCGTTTCTTTTTGGGCTTGATCTCATCGGCCACAGTCTCCACCGGGACGTGCAGCCGTTCAGCGGTAGAAAGTTTCGGCTTCGCGCGTGCCGTCGTTGTAATCTCAATGGCCGAACACTGTTTCTCCACCGGGCTGCGGTCCTTAGGGCCGGCCTTCGCCTTGTCCAGAGGCAGGGGCAGTTGCTGCGGCTCAGCCGTGCGCTGTGTGCCAAAGCCCTGCGCGGCGAACCAGGCGCGCAGGCGCGCCAACCGGTCGGCAGTGACATCGAACACAAAGAGCAGGCTAAGCAGAAAGACTGCGCCGAAGCCAAAGGCATCCGCCGGCGGCGGGAGGACACGCGCGACGGCGTAGCCGAGACCCCAACCGATAAGGCCGCCCCCCTGCCCTTCGAGCGCCGGCGCCAGTGTGCCGCCGGCCAGCAGGTTGAACAAGCCGAGCAAAGCAAACAGCGCAACTTCGGCAGCGATGAGGCGGCCCCAACGCAACGGCGGAAGGCGGCCGAGGTTGTAGAGCAAAATGAGTGCACCGACCCAGCCCAGCGAGAGCGCCACCGGCCACACGCCCCAGCCAAACCACGTGCGCAGCAGACCCACCCACCAGTCGGTGAGCGCGCCGGAAGTCAGACCGAGCAGACCGAGCAGGCTGAGCGCCGAAACGACCAGCAGCAGGACCGCCAGCAGGTCATCCCAGTAACGGCCCAGTCGCTCAGCGGCGCGGAACAGCCAGAACAGGCCGGGGTCTGGCTCTGGCACTTTGGCAAATTGACCCTGGCCGTCGCGGTCGTAGCCGTAGGCAGCACGCGCCGACTTAGGGGAATGAGACTTTTTAGCCAAGCAAACTCTCAGGCGGGGAACACCGGTCTGTCACAAAACTTACCCAATTAAATTAAAGACCAAAGGCCGAAGAAGGGCAAACGGCTGCCCACTCCCGGCCCGCCGAAGTGACACAACAACTTGCGTCAGACCGTGACCTGCTCTACCTGGCTACGACGCAGACTCAGGCTCAGACGGCGGTTGGCGCTGTCAATGCTAAGGATGCGCGCGCGCACCCAGTCTCCCTCCTGCACCACGTTGCGCGGATGCAGGAAAGTGCCCTCGGCCAGCTCGGAGACGTGAATCAATCCTTCCAGGCCGTCTTCCAGGCTGATGAAAGCGCCGAAGTTCACGACGGTGGTGATCCGCCCTTCAATGATCTGGTCGACGGAGTAACGCTTCGCGACTGTGCTCCAGGGGTCAGGCCGCAGGCGTTTCAGGCTGAGGGCGACGCGCGCATTGTCGCGGTCTACCGACAACACCTTGACCTCAACGGTCTCGTCAATGCGGAGCACGTCGCGCGGATGGGCCACCCGGCTCCACGAAATCTCAGAGACGTGGATCAATCCCTCGACCCCACCCAGATCCACGAAGACGCCGAAGTCGCAGATGTTGGTCACCAGGCCGGTGAGGACGTCGCCGGGCTGGATGCGCTGGAGCAGTTGCCGGCGCGAACCGGGGCCGGAGCGCGCAGCGCGTTCGGAGAAAACGATACGGCCCTGGGTTGGATCGAACTCGATGACCTTAAGCAGCAGCCGCTCGCCGACACGGGTTGCTAGGATGGACTTACGGCGCACTTCGTCGGCTTCGTTGGGGAAATTGAGGAGATGTGAGGCGGGGACGAAGCCGCGCAGCGAGTTCCACACGACGAGCAGGCCGCCACGGTTATAGCCGACGACCTCCAGTTCGATGGTCTCGTCGGACTCGTACAACGCCCGTGCACACTCCCAGTCCACCGCCGGATTGACGGCAGGCAGC
Source organism: Anaerolineales bacterium (assembly GCA_025057205.1). Taxonomy (GTDB): domain Bacteria; phylum Chloroflexota; class Anaerolineae; order Anaerolineales; family UBA6663; genus JANWXR01. Next base: position 3,720 of record JANWXR010000053.1, read on the forward strand.
GCAGGCCTATGGCCATTTTCCCGCTCGGAAAGGCGGGAGCGGGGCGCTGTTCGGCTCTGTTCCTCTTGCAATACCGAAGTCCACCAGCCATCGTCCAGCCCTTCCGGGCCGAAGGCCTCAGACCCTTCTTGGTCGCGCCACATTTCGTTTTACCTCCGAATGGGATCGGCCATGAAGGATACTCAATTTGTGCAAGAAGCGCAAAGACGGACTTCGAGTTAAGACAAAGCTTTGGCAGCTATGTCAGCTCCTGGCGGGTGGCGGCGCGTTCACGGGCGAGGATGGCCTCGGCCACTTTTTCCAATGCCACCCGCTGCTTCCGGTACAAGTCGGCTTCGCTTACTGCCAGGCGGGCGGCCACGTCACGTACCCGTTCTCCCTGAAGAAACTTCATCTCCAAGATGTTGTACAGGAGCCATTCGGTAGTGGTTTTGCGCTGGCCTTCCGGCTTGATGGACTCTAGCGCTTCGCGGAGCACAGCGCGCAGCGCGTTGACGGCGTTGCCGTCGTGCTGGTCAATGGCGTTCTGCACCACGCGCAGACGCAGCAGCGGGCTTTTGGTCAGTTTCGGCCCGCCCCAGTAATGGCTAAGCGCATCCTTGATCATGGCCGGCAAGTCGGCCGCATCAATAGGCGGCTCGGGAGCGGCCAGGCGCTCTGCGCCGGTATAGGCCACAGAAGCGCGCATGCGCTGCACCTGCTCGATACCCGGCAGCAGCTGGTCGAGAGCATGAAAGACGTCGCGCTGAAGACGCCGGTCCTCCAGTGCAGAAGCGGCGCGTGCGCATAGACGGCTGAAGGTGACGGCCTGCTCGGCGGAGAGCGCGGCGGCATCGCCGGCCTGCACCCCCAACAGGCCCAGCGCTTCGCCGGAGCTCGCACCGAGCAGCGGCACAATCCAGTACTCTCCCCAGGCAAACAGCCCGCCCGGAAACAACTCCGCCTGGCGCCCGTTGAGGCCGGGGATCTCCACCGGCGCGGTGCGCAGCGCAGATAGCGGTGGCAGCTCACCCTTCGTGCGCAACTCCACCGCCGAGCCGACGGCTACTTCGTACTCAATTTTGCCGCGCTCATCGAACGCCGCCAGGAAGGCCGAGGGGCTACGCAGCGCATCACACAGCGCGGCCAACACAGACTCGAAGAACTGTTGCAGGTCGCGCGTGGTCAGCAGGCGTTCTTCCAGCGTCTGCAACCGGCGCAGCTCCAAGCGGTCGGCGCCGTAGAACAGTGCTCGCTCGATGGGCAGGCGGACCAGCGTAATCAGGTATTGCAGCAACAGTAGGACGGCGACGAGCAGGAAGGGCACGGCGCGCGAGTCGTAGAACGGTAGCTGTGGCCCGTAACGGGTGGCGATCACATACACGGCCAGCACGGTGGAGGCAACAACCGGCCCGCGCAGGAACCATTGGAAGAAACGCGCTTTGACAACACGATCCGGCTGGGTCACGCCGAAATAGGCGACGGTGTAGGCCATGACCAACAGTAGCACCAAGACGGCGGCGTTGGTGACGATGACGAGCGTCCAGAAGATAAATGGATGAAGAGAAGCCGTTTGCCCTGCAATCAACAGGAAGGGGAAGGTGCCCAACAGCGGTGCGGCGACGGAGATCATCAAGTACAACATACGCCGGCGCGCGGTCGAGGTCTGGCAACGGCGGTAGGCGCGGATGAAGTTCCAGCCGGCCCAGCTTAGGCCGCCAATCAAGTAGGCTAGGAAAACGGGGAAGAGGAAACCTGCGCGCAGGCGGCCCACGCCGTTCTCCAGAACCGGAGATTTCACCAGGTTGTCGGTGAACAGCGCCGCCGCCAGGAACGCAAGCGCCAGCAGGTACAACACACGGATGGCAAAACGTCGCCGCCCGCGGGAAGGCTGGCCGGTCGTCGCCAGCAGGGCATCGGAGAAGTGCAGGTAAGCCGCCGGTATGGAGGCGATGCCCAGCCACTGAAAGCGCAACCAGAACTCGGCGGCTGGCAGCTCGGTGAGCGTGCTGATGACGACATCGCAGAAATAGACGACGGTGATGAAAGCCAGCAGACTGGCGAAGGAGCGCGCTACCCGGTCGCGCAGATTGAACGTCAGCGCGTAAAGCAGCAGCGAGAAGGCGGTGATCACGATTCCCGAGGCGAGAATCTGGCTGAGGGTGGCCAGGCCGTTGACAAAAGGCGACATAGGCAAAGTGTAGGGTTGAGTGTCACATCTCCAGTATCACGTCTCTCGGTTCACACGCCGCGCCTCACAGCCCCAGGCGGCGGCAAAGGCCCTTTCTCAATCTCCGGGGCAAGCCAGGAAACGCCAACTTTTCGGCAGTCACCTCAGGTTCTACTGAAAAAGTCCATTTGAACCGCGAAGCTGCCAAGAACGTGAAGAAAAACAAAAGCCAATCCTTGGCGCTGTTCGCCGCGCTCTTCGCGGCTTCTCGGTGAGATCATAGTTTTTCAGTGGAGTCACCTCAGATTAGCCCCAAAGAAAAGCGCTACATCCTGATTGGGGTAGTAACGGTCATTGTAGCCGCAGTACACCAGGCTGTGCTTTAGCGCAAAGCAGATGGCCGGATAGTTCTTCGACTGGGTTTCGAGCACCACACGCTGCAGGCGATTCTGGCGCGCCCACTCCAGCGCCGCATCCAGCAGCACGGAGCCGACGCCCGTCCGGCGAAAACGCCGCTCCACGCCCAGGTCGGCGATCCAGCCGACCCCGGCCACCGGCGCCAGGGTCAGGTTAAGGTAACCCTTGACGACACCGCCTTCCTCGGCCACCAGGAAACACACACGCGAGTTCCAGGCCTCCACCAGGAGGCGCGGGTCGCGTGGCGGGCTGGCGCGCACCGAACGCGGCAAACGCACGGTGCGGAAGGTCACGTGCACGGCCCCGGCCTCTTCGCGCGTTTCCATTTGCCAGACGTTCTCGGTGGTGTAGCTGTGGTCGAGCGCGGTCAGCGTCGGCAGATCGGCGGATTGTGCCGGACGAACTTGAACTTGCGGCATGCTGCGATTTTACCCGATGTGCTAGGGAGCGAGCGTTGGCAACGGCGCGCTGCTCAGCGGCGCGAAGGTCACCGCAATCGTGCAGGCCGGGTAAGACCGGCCCAGATTATCGGTGACGACCAGCCGAAAGGCGTACTCGCCCGCCGGATACGAGTTGACGTTGAAATTGCCCAGCCGCCCGTTCACCTTCGGTTCGTTGCCGACATCCAGGGTCACCCAGGCGCCGTTCGTCGTCACGCCGCTGATTTCGACGCGATAGAACGCCAAGTTGGGGACGTTGGCGGTGCCGAGCACCTCTACCTCGCCGGTGAGACGTGCGCCTCCCGACGGCTGCGTCAGCATCACGCGCTCTGGATCGCAGCCGCTGGAGTCTACGGTGAGCGGGCCAGCGGAGAGGATGAGCGTGGGCGTCGGCGCAACGGTAGGCCGGAGTTCCGATGGCAGCTCGGTCGGTTCGGCAAACCAAGCGGGGGCCACATAGTGATTGGCCAGATGGAGGGAAGCGCCTAAAGCCAGGCTCAGCAACAAGCCGGTGAGGGCGTTGTTCAGGCTGCGGCGCGCCAGTGCCTGTTCCAGTCCGAACGGCGTACGACCCAGGCGGCGCGCTGCCAGAAGCGCCAGGGCAAGACAGATAAGCGCAACCGCCCCCAACAAGCCATACAGCCTCAGCTCGTGTTCGGCCAACAAGCGAAAGACATCTTCCATGCCAACGTCGGGCCGGTCACGTCAGCACCATGGTGATCAAACCTTCATCCGGCGCAGCACGCCGCGCACCAGCGTGGTTAGCTTCGGAACCAGAACTTTGCCGGCCTCCAGGACTTCTTCATGCGTGGTGATGGTGCTGCCATCCAAATTAGCCTTGTTGCTGATGCCGGAGAAGCCGAGCACACGCAGGCCGCCGTGGCGGGCCACAATCACCTCCGGCACGGTGGACATGCCCACCGCATCCGCGCCGGCCAGCCGCAAGAAGCGTAGTTCTGCCGGTGATTCGAACGACGGCCCGGCCAGCCCGCAATACACGCCCCGATGCAACTTCAGGCCGGCCTCGGCGGCGACGGCGATGGCCAGCGCCCGCCATTCGCGGTCATAGGGCACGCTCATGTCTGGGAAGCGCGGCCCCAGCGAGGGATCATTCGGCCCACGCAGCGGCGAGACGCCAGCCATGCCCATCAGGTTGAGTTGGTCCTCGATGAGCATCACATCGCCCGGCTCATATGCCGGGTTGATGGCCCCGGCTGCGTTGGTGATAATCACCGAGTGTAGGCCGAGCAACTGCATCACCCGAATAGGCAGCGTCACCTGTTGAATGCTGTAGCCTTCGTAATAGTGGGCGCGGCCCTGCTGCACAAGAATCGTCTGTCCTTCCAGCCGACCAATGACCAGTCGCCCGGAGTGACCGGATACCGTGGAGTGCGGCCAATGAGGAATCTCGGTTGCAGCGATTATCTCGGCGTCTTCGACGGCATCGGCCAATCCGCCCAACCCTGATCCAAGCACCAGGCCAATAGTCGGTTGCTGCCGAATGCGGGAACGGACAAAGGCGGCTGCTTCTTCGTAATGTGCACGGGTAAGGAAAGTTTCCATGTAATGTTCAGGACAAGCGATGAGGAGATTGATGGGCACGGAGACGAACCACCTTCATCGGCCCAGTGGTCAGCCTTCGTCCGGATTCACCGGCACAGGCTCGGCGACCGGCGCGGCGGGCGTCTCCGATATCCGTTTATAGACCTGCGTGGTGGAGAGGTTGGCGTGACCGAGCAGCTCCTGCACGCGGCGTAGGCTTTCGCCGGTGCCCACAAGCGACTTGGCGAAAGAGTGACGCAGGGTATGAGGCGTCACCTCTACGCCGATCCCCGCCGCTTCTGCCGCTTCCTTGATGATGAGCCATACGCCCTGACGAGTCAGTTTCCTGCCTCGATGATTGAGAAAGAAGTAATCGGACGAAGCCTCGCTTGCCAACATCGGGCGGGCTGTTTGCAGGTAAGCCTCCAGGGCGGCGCGCGCCGTGCCCATCGGGATGCGCCGATTTCTTTCCTCCTTGCCTCGGCAGACAACTTCCGCTTTTTCCCAATCCATATCTTCCAGTCTCAAGTTTGTCGCTTCCGTGACGCGCATCCCTGTCGCTGCGAGCAGCTCCAGCAGGGCGCTGTCGCGTAGGTGCTTGGGCGAGCTGCCTGTATGCGGGGCGGCCAATAGACGCTCCAATTCATCCTTGGAGATGGTCTTAGGCGCGCTCTTCTTGATTTTCGGTGAACTAAGGTTCGTCGCCGGGTTGGTCGGGATCAGACCCTGTTCCATCAGGGCATGGAAGAAAGACTTGACCGCTGCGATCTTGCGTGCCACCGTTGAAGGAGCATAACCGCCTAAGGGAGCATAGCCACTCTCAGGTTGCTGAATCTTTTCAACATAAGCCTGTACCATTTCGGGCGTCACCTCGCTCGGCTCCACCGCGCCGCCGCGTTGCTCGCTCAAAAAACGCACAAACTGCGTCAGGTCGTTACGGTAAGCGGCGACCGTGTTCTCCGAGTAGCCCCGCTCGCTTGCCAGGCTATTCAGGAACTGCTGAAGATACTGCTCCATAGCGGACACCTCGCTGTTATCCGGCGCAAGTATAGCATCTTTTCATAAAACGCTCCCGCGCCGGGCTGGTGTATATTCACGGAATTTCAGGCCCCAGCAGGTCTTGCATGTTCCGCGCTATACTTGTTTTATGCTTACCCCGGTCGAGTCGTTCTGGCTGGGCTGGCACGCACGTCGAAACTCCAAGCCTGTCAATCGGCAGGCACAGACCGTGCTGTTAGCCGAGGTCGGCCAGTCTGCCTCGGCGATTGCCGCTCACCTGAAGCTCTCGGAAGCAACGATCAAGCGCACCCTCGCGCGCTTTGAGGCGGAACGGCTGAAGCTGTTCCCAACACCCGCCTTGTTCGTGGAGGAGGTGCTGACAGCCGCCAACGTGGACATGGCGCATGCCCGTCAGGTAGCCGACCACGCCCTGGCGCTCTTCGATGCCACCCGGAACCTTCACAACCTAGGCTCTCGCCAACGCGCCCTCACCGAAACCGCCGCCCTGCTCCACAACGTCGGCCTAGAAGTGGATGAGCCGAATCATCACACCGCCGGGCGCGACCTGCTCCAGGCGATGCGACTGATCCACCACACCGAAACCGAGCAGGCGATGCTTGCCTGTTCCATTCGTTTCCACCGCAAACGGGTGCGGCCGGAAAAAGAGCCGTTGTTCACTACGCTTTCACCCAAGCAGCAGCGACAAACGCTGGCCATCTCGGCCCTCGTCCGCATCGCCGACGGGCTGGACTATTCGCAGTCACAAACCACGCGCCTGGAGGCGGTGGAGATTTCAGGTGAAACCATCGCCCTGCGCGTCTCCGGCCCCTATGCCGAGCTGGACGGCGAGCGTGCCATAGAAAAGTCCGACCTCTGGACTGCGACTTTCGGCCAGAATTGGGTGCTAACCCGGCCGCCGCCCGACGTGTCCGCTCTGGCGCAACAACCGCTGACGCCGGAGTCGCCCATCACCGCGGTCGCCCTGCGCGCCCTGGCCGACCAGCTCAGCCGCTGGCAGGCCGCCGAGCCGGACGCCAGGGCCGGCATTCCACTGGGCATCAAGAACGTCCGCGCTGCTGCCCGCCGCGCGCGCGCCGCCCTCGAACTGTTCGCGCCGTACTTCAAAAAGAAAGCGCTCAAACCCCTGCGGCGCCAACTCAAGCAGGCGGAAGATGCGCTCGGCCCGACGCGTGACTGGGATGTCCTCATCGAAGCTGCGCAGGAAGCCGCCGGCGAAGAGCGCTGGGCCTTTTTGGAGGAGTGGAGGGCGGAACGTGAGGCCGCTCATGCGCAGGCCGCAGCCTGGCTCGAAAGCGCCCAGGTTGAGGCGCTGCGCGCTGCGCTCACGGACTTTCTGGCAGCGCCCCCCATACGGGCCAAGCGGCAGGTGACGCTGGCCGCCGGCGCCGAGGCGGTGATGGCTGAGCCGCTGAAGGTGTTGCGCGCTCAGGCCGCCGCGCTCGATCCTCACGACCTGGAGACCTACCATGCACTGCGCCGGCGGGGCATCAAACGCTGTCGCTTCGTGGTGGAGTTCTTCGAGCCGGCGTTCGGCGAACCGGCGCAGGCGCTGCTCAAGGACATCATCAAGGCGCAGGACCGGCTGGGCTACCTCAACGACCGCTGTGTGGCGCTGGAGAAGCTCAACACCTGGCTGGCCGTGCACAACGACGATGCTGCGCAGCGTTACCGGCAGCTGTGCGAGGCCGAGGTGCAGAAGCACCTGCGCAAGTTCCCGAAGGATTGGGAGCCGGTCGCGCCTAAGCGCCTGGCCAAGCGATTCGCGGCTCTGCTGGATACACTATCCGCCGGACCGGAGGCGGCAACCGAGGCTGCCCCGCCTCAGGCTTGAGCGGCGACCTCAGCTTAGCAGCTACCTTCCACTTTCTACGAGGTCTTCACTTCCAGCTTGCACTCAAACGCATCCTCAAATAATTCGGCGTTGCGTTGAGCTTCGCCCGCTTCCCAGCGCACGTCGCGCCGGCCGATCACCGTCAGACACACTTGTTGGCCGTTGGAGCGCACCCTCACCTCGGCCACATCCTGCGTGCGACTGCTGTCCAGCGCTTCGGCCAGTCGCAGGATAGCGCCCAGCTTGCGGAGGCGCTCACCGTCGCCCTTTGCCAGCACCGAGCGATAGGTCTGCACATCGGCCTTGCCCTTGCGATGATAGACACATAGCAGCGCAATAAGCGCCGTCTCACGGTGCGAATATCCGGGCAGGCCGGCGCTAAGGATGAGGTAGGCCGAGTGCTTGTGATGGTCTTGGTAATTCACCGCCGTACCGATGTCGTTGAGCATGGCCGCTGCCCACAGGTACTCGCGCTCCGCCGCGCCGAAGCCGTGTCGCCGCGCCAGCTGGTCAAAGAGCGAAACGGCCAGCCGCGCCACCTGCTCCTCATGCCGCGAGTAGTAACCATAGATGCGTGCCAGGTTGAGCACGCTGAACGTGCGTAAGTTGGGGATGATGGGCGTCCTTCCCCGCCCAAGGAAGGCTTCGTACAACAGGCCTTCGCGCAAGCCCTGATCGCTGACAATCAACGTCTCGGCACCCACACGGCGCAGCGCAGCGGCGACCACCATTGCGCCGGCCAGCATTACGTCGGCGCGGTCGGAGGGCAGGCCGGGGATACGACGGGCGCGCTCACGCACAGGCAACGCTCGCAACCGCTCGATGAGCGCCTCGATGCTTTCCAGCCGAAGCTCATAGCCGTTGAGTAGGCGCAACGGATAATCGCGTTGGTCGCGGTCAATGCGCGCCAGGGTGCGGATGCTGCCTCCCAGCCCGACGAACCGGCCGCCGTTCAACTTCATCCATGTCAGCTTCGCAAATGTCTGGTCGAGGTGGCGGTTGAGCGCTTTGAACTGCGCAGCGGTCACACGCTCGTCCGGAAAGAAGGCCTCGGTCAAACGCACCGCGCCGAGCGACGTGGCGTGTCCGCGCTGAAACGCGCCGTCG
>JANWXR010000540.1 GCA_025057205.1 Anaerolineales bacterium
GGGCGATTAGCTCAGCTGGTTAGAGCGCCTCACTCACATTGAGGAGGTCATAGGTTCGAGTCCTATATCGCCCACCATTCACACAGGTCGCCGAGTTGCGGCCTGTATGTGTTTAATGGCTCGTTTCGTTGTCGGTTGTCTGTTGCAAGGATTTGTTCAGGCCGATGCGCCGCGCAGCAGGCGCAGAAAGTCCAGCGGTTTGAGGATGCGAACGCCCGCATACTGGCCGCCCGGCAGGTCGAAGTGCGGGTCATACGTCACCAGATGGGTGGCGCGGCCCTGAACGGCGCAGGCCAGCAACACGTCGTCGTCCGGGTCGGGTAGGAGGGGAACGATGGTTTCCGGGGGCGTCGCCACCCACTCGGCCAGTTCTTCAAGTGCCGTTAGCAGCTGGATCAGGCTCTCGGCAGGCGCGTTTCGCTCTAGGAGTTTTTCTACCACTTCGTCCGCGATGGCTTCACACGCAAGCAAGATGTATTCTCGATTTTCCAATCGCCGTATCAGCTCACGGGTGGGGCTGTTCGGGTTTCGGCTGAGCGCAAAGGCGACATAGACGTTCGTGTCAAAGACGGCGCGCCAGCGGTCAGTCACCGCGCCACTCCTCCTCGTTTAGCAGAACGG
>JANWXR010000541.1 GCA_025057205.1 Anaerolineales bacterium
CGGATGGGCAGTGGATTGCGCTGGCGGCGCACACGGCAGACAGCAACAGCCTGCGCTGGTTTGGCCTGGTTGCGCCCGACGGCAGCAACACCATCCGGCTGGATGCGCCCGGCGACAAAGCTGGCAATGACGGGTCACAGCGCTTCCAAAGCCTGCTTCCCGAAAGCGTCATCAATGCAATGGCCTTTTCCCAAAATGGCCGTTATCTGGCGCTCACCGGCGCGTTCCCTGAACCGCAACTCTTGATTTACGATCTGATGACGGGCCGCATCGTCCAGACTTTGACCATCGGCCCCTGGGGACATTTACAGTGGTCGCCCGATGACCGGCAACTCTTGCTCTCCGGCAACGGGGTGGCGCTGCTTGAAGAACCGCTCAACGCACAAAGCCAGCCCCGGCTATTGGCAGACGGAGAGAACTGCTTTTCCGCGTCATGGAAGCCGTGAGGATTGGGGATTGGAGATTGGAGATTGGAGATTGAAGATTGAAGATTGGAGATTGTGGATTGAGAACGGCTCAGCAATCCAAAATCAAAAATCCAAAATCCGAAATCCCCACTCACTCGTAGCGCAGCGCGTCCATCGGGTTGAGGGCGGAGGCGCGGATGGCGGGGTAGATTC
>JANWXR010000542.1 GCA_025057205.1 Anaerolineales bacterium
ATCATCGCCCGCCAGAGCAGGTGGAGTTCGGTGCGCAGGTGCGCGAGTGGTCACTGGCGGTGTATCGCTATCTCGCCAGCCCACTGCGAGTTGCGTTCCGGCTGGAGCCGCCGCAGGTAGCCGATGTGATCGGTGACGCGCCCTGGCGTCTTTCGTTTCACCTTCAGCCCAAAGAGAACCCGGAGACTCTGTGGGCGGCCCGCGAAATCTGGGAAAACCCGCCGCAGCCCGACATGCCCGACCTGCTGCGCGCCGGCCTGGCGCAGGCCGCCGGCCTGTACGCGCCGCTGACCGGCGTCTTGCAGGAAGCCAACCCCGAAGCGCTGCTCCTCGCCACGGCGGACGCCGTCGAATTTCTAGAGAAGTTTGCCGAGGTGTTGAGCGCGCGCGGCTTCGGCGTGCTCGTGCCGACCTGGTGGAAGCAGCGCCGGCGCCGCCTGAGCCTGACGCTGGACTTCAGCCGCGAAGGCTCCGGCCTGTTCGGCCTGAACACGCTGGTGGATTTCAACTGGAAATTGGCCGTCGGCGATAAGACGCTCACGCTGGATGAACTCAATCAGCTGGCGCAGAGCAAGACGGCGTTGGTGCAGGTGCGCGGCGAGTGGATGCAGTTCGACCC
>JANWXR010000543.1 GCA_025057205.1 Anaerolineales bacterium
GTTTCCACGAAGACCAGCCGCAGCGTGCCGTCCGGCAGACGCTCCGGGATGACGGAGAAGCGCCCGGTGCGCGCCAAGAGCAGAGTCGCCATCAGGTAATGGCTGAACTCATGCACCAACACTCCGGGCAGCATCATGATGGAATATAACACAGTGGCGATGTCCGGGTTGCGGAAGATAAGCAGCCACAGACCTTGCAGATGCCGGTGGATGTAACGCTCCAGCAGCACCAGCGGCGCGAAGACCGCCAAAAGCCAAAGCCAGGAAGCGAAGCTCAGCATGGAGATTGGAGATTGAAGATTGAAGATTGAAGATTGAAGATTGAAGATTGAATCTCCATTTTCTCCCTCTCTACCTCACCGCTGCCTTTACAATCGTTGCAAACTCTGTGGCCTTCAGGCTCGCTCCGCCGACGAGCGCGCCGTCAATCTCCGGCTGGGCAAAGAGCGCGGCCGCGTTCGCCGCCGTCACCGAACCACCGTACTGGATGCGCAGCGCCTCGGCCACCGAAGCGGAGTAAAGCTCGGCGAGCAACTGGCGGATGTACCGGCCCATCACGCTGTTGGCCTGTTCGGGCGTGGCAGCCCGGCCCGTGCCGATGGCCCAGACCGGCTCATA
>JANWXR010000544.1 GCA_025057205.1 Anaerolineales bacterium
CAAGCAAATCACCCACTTAGGGGAGCTGAAAGCTTCAGGTCATTTGGTCACGAACGGTAGATAGACTTTGGCGCAGCTTACATAGCGGAATGGGATAACGACATCATAGGACGACCAACCTTCAGCCGAGAACTGGAAGGCGCGTCTCCACGGCGGCGCGTCTCTACAAATGGTGGGGGGTATAATCCGGTTGTGCCCATTCGCGAACGAACCTACCGCACCGAAGCCATCGTGCTGCGGCGCAAAGACATCGGCGAGGCCGACCGCATTCTCACGCTGCTGACGCCGGAGCGCGGCAAGGTGCGCGTGGTGGCCAAGGGCATCCGCAAGCCGCGCTCGCGCAAGGCCGGCCACCTCGAGCTGTTCACCCGCACCCACCTGCTCATCGCCGCCGGGCGCGACCTCGACATCGTCACCCAGGCGCAACTGGCCGACGCGCATCAGCCCATTCGTGAAGATTTGGTGCGCGGGGCATACGCCGCCTACGCCGTCGAACTGATGGACCGATTCACGCCCGAACAGCAGGAAAGCCCGGAGCTATACAACCTGCTGGCGGCGATGCTGGCCTGGTTGTGTACGGAGGTGGATGTGGCCGTGGCCGCGCGCTACTACGAGCT
>JANWXR010000545.1 GCA_025057205.1 Anaerolineales bacterium
CCAGGGATGTCGTTGACCGGCAACGCCAGGCAGGTCGCGTTGCCGTATTCGGCAGCGAACGCTTCACACAGGTCGGTCGTGAACGTAGCGATACCGCACTGGCGCGGCAGATAGTTGCCGATAAACGCCACGCGGTTGAGCGCCGGAAGGCTTAATCGGTTTTCCATCGTACACTCTCCTTACTTCGAAGAACAAAACGTTGCCGACGGACGAATGTCGTCGGTCGTGCCCGGTTCGGCGCCGCTCGGAATCGGTCAGCCGAACGTCATGGCCTCGCGTTCGTCACCGGCCGGATGCGATCGGCCGGCGCCGGTTTGAGCAGTCAACGGATCAGATGCGATGAGGTGCGGCGCGGGAAGAAAGGCAGAGTGTGCGCCGCCGCAAAATAATCCGGCGTAACGCAAGGCCGGCAGAGCCTGACGTGGCTCAGGAGTTGAAGACGACGGCTATGTGTTCCCCTATCTTTGTCCCAGACCGTCAATTGAAATTTTAATCGAAAATATGTGACCTGGGGAGACAAGTGTGCGGAAAGGAGGCGACGGGGGGACTGTTGGCCGATTTGTTTCCTTGCTATTACCTGCCGCGTCTCATGAGAACGCAGGACGTCCGCATTGAC
>JANWXR010000546.1 GCA_025057205.1 Anaerolineales bacterium
GCCGACCCTTCGACTACGGCCTGCAAAAGCAGCGGGCCTCCGCTCAGGGTGCGGCCCGGCCAAAAAGAGAAATGCATCCGCTGCGAGTGCACTATGGCGCCTTTGCCGCTCAGCGTTCATCTTTTCTTTTTACGTCTGTCCGTGGTGTTACGTGACCGATCTGATGTTGGAGCGACCGGCCGAGCGCTATCCGCTCGATCTCATCCCCAAAGCCTTCCCGTTGTGGCCGGAGGGACTGAGTCATCTGTCATCGGAGGAAAGCGAAGCGTTATGGATTCGCACGCACGCCGCCGATGTGCGCGCTGTGGCTGCCGCGCGCGCATGGCTAGGTGTGGAAGGGATGTCGCTGGGGCCGTGGGATGTGGGGACGAAGCCGGCGCACATTGGGGCCGAGTTTGCCGCCGCGCGCGGACGGTTGAAGGAATACCGGCACGCGCTGTTTGCAGCGCAGTTCCACCGCGAGCTGCGGCTGGACTCGCGCGAGACGCTGTGCGCACTCGCTATCGAGGCAGGGCTGTCGGCAGATGAATTCAACGCGGCGCCGGAAGAGGAAGCCCATCGCCGCGCCGTCGAGGACGATGTGGCCCTGGCGGCGCGGTTGGGCATCACTGCG
>JANWXR010000547.1:0-372 GCA_025057205.1 Anaerolineales bacterium
GAGCACAAGCACGTGATGGCCACGCGCGGCCAGACCTTCGGCCAGCCGCCGCGCCACAAGCGCCGCGCCGCTAATCATCGGCGGGTAGGATTGGCAGACGAGGGCGATGCGCACCGTAGTTTCGTGTAAAGTCTCGCGCAAAGACGTGAATAATGCAAAGGCGCGATTAACGCAAAGACGCGAAGGCGCAAAGGCGCAAAGGATATTGTTGATGACTTGACGTTCAGGCGCAGGGTTGAATTTGACGGGGTCTCCTGCAAAGACGCGATTAACGCAAAGGCGCAAAGGCGCAAAGTCGCAGGGGTGCATTTCTATTTTTTGGCCGGGCCGCACCCTGAGCGGAGGCCCGCTGCTTTTGCGGGCTGTGGCTTC
>JANWXR010000547.1:382-613 GCA_025057205.1 Anaerolineales bacterium
CAATAATCGGAAATTCACCCAGGCGCAAGGGCGCAAAGCCGCAAAACGCAAAGGCGCAAAGGTGCGATTAACGCAAAGGCGCAAGGGCGCAAAGGGTATTGTTGATGAGTCGGCGTCCAGGCGCGAGTTTGAATTTGATGGGGTCTCGCACAAAGACGCGAATAACGCAAAGGTACGATTAACGCAAAGACGCAAAGGCGCAAGGGCGCAAAGGCGAAGGGAGATCGGAAG
>JANWXR010000548.1 GCA_025057205.1 Anaerolineales bacterium
CAACGTCATTTTTGACTACAGATACGACTTCTTTGATCCCATGCCCATACGCATTGGACTTCACAACCGCATATATAGACGGCCATCCTCTTCGAGGGCAACCGCATCAGCTATCGCCGTCTCAATCGCGAGTCGTCGCGGTTCGCCAACTTCCTGCGCACGCTGGGCGTGCAGAAGGGCGAGAAGGTGCTCATCCTGCTGCCCAACCTGCCGCAGACCGTCATCGCCTATTACGGCGCGCTCAAGATGGGGGCGGTGGTCGTCTTCACCACGCCGCTCTCCGAGCCGGAGGAGCTGACGCGGCAGGTGCGTGAGTCCGAAGCGACGGTGCTGGTCACCCTCACCAAGCTTGCCCGCGTGGCGCGCCAGGTCAAGGAGAACACCCGGTTGCGGCATGTCATCTTCACCAGCGTCAAGGACTATTTGCCGGAGCCGAAGCGCTTCTGGTTCACGCTGACGCGCGAAGCGAAGGAGGGCCACACCCTTCCGTTCAAATTGACCGAGGGGCTGTGGCTGCTCTCGGCGGAGCTGTACAAGCATTCGCCGCACGCCGTCGAGGTGGAGGTGCGCCCCGACGACCTGGCGCTGATTCAGTTCACCAGCGGCACCACC
>JANWXR010000549.1 GCA_025057205.1 Anaerolineales bacterium
ACGCCCTCCAGCAAGGCATGGCCGCCGGCGATAATGCTGATGAGCACATGCCGCACCACCTCGCCCTGCCCGACGATCACTTTGCCCACTTCGGCCTCGATCGCTGCCGCCGTTTCGCGGAACTGCGCGACGGTCATCTCCGGCCAGGTCGTCGTTTGTGGTTCAGCTAACGCCATAGTTTGCTCCTGAAAGAATCACCGCGAAGAATGCGAAGGTCTCCACACATCTTTGCGCCCTTCGCGTCTTCGCGGTTCCCAATCATTACGGCTCAAGTGAAGAGAAGTAATCCTTCACCACATCGCGCAGTTCGGGCGGGTAATCGCCCCGCTCAATGGCCGAATAGGCATTGTTGCGGTAATCGTTGAAGACGCGGTTGTAGGGAACGCGCACTTCACCGCTGTTCTGCGGGTTCGTCGGCCCTTGCCCAATCACCTCGTCGCCAGGGTTGCCACCGCCTCGGTTGGGCAGTGCGGCGTCCGGGCCACCGCTCCCGCCCAGCCGGTATGGCGAGTAGATCGGCTCATAGGTGCGTTCGCCGCCATCGCTCGGCCCGGTGCTCCAGCCCGTACCGCCGGCCTGCCCACCCTGCGCCTGACCATGGCCTTCTCCCGC
>JANWXR010000054.1 GCA_025057205.1 Anaerolineales bacterium
CTGTGATTGTCCGCGAGGTAGGATAGACTTTCTCGTAGGCTCTCTTGAATGCCGGAAGGAGTTCGGCAAACTCTTCCACAGTCAGACCGGTGAAGGTCAAAAATTTTCTCGGCTTGGTTTTCAGTTCTTCATAGGTCAGCATCCTGCCATCATACTACCGTTTTCGTTATTTCGGATAAAGTCTATTATCCAAAACGAGTGGCTCAGGCAAGTGTTGCCGCCAACCAGCGCCGCAGCTCGCGCAGGCCGGGCGGGCTGAGCTTGTGTGCGACCGGGTGCTCACTGTAGGTCACATCTGCGCCCGCACAGGCGAAAATCTCGCGTGCGCGGCGGGCTTCGGCCACCGGCACAATTTCATCCTTCAAGCCGTGTGTGATGAAGACTCGCTTTCCCACCAGCCGACCGGGCGCGGCCCAACCGCGCGCGGCTTCGGGCAGGAAGCCGGCCAGCAACGCAACGCCGCACAGCAGGCCCGGCTCGGAGAGCAGCAGCGCCGCGCTGACCGCTGCGCCCTGGCTGAAGCCCACCAGCACCAAGCGCTTCGGGTCAACAGCGTGAACACGTGGCAACATAGTGATAAACTCGCGCAGCGCCGTCAGGCCATGGCGCAGGCCGTCTGCGTCGTCTTTCTCCATCCACCAGCCGTAGCCACCCTCGGCCTTGAGCGGGGCGCGCGGGCTGAAGATGGCAACGCCCGGCGGCAACGCCTGCTCGAAGACCCACATCGCGTCTTCGTTGCCTAGCCAGCCGTGCACCAGCACCACCACCGGCGGCACGGATTCTGCATCCGGCAGGCGAGAGCGATACACCAGACTCAGTTCTGCCATGTGCACCGGTTGAACCGCGTCTGGTAAAGTCAATGCACGAGTAACATGTTACGAGTAATGTTCCCTTTTCTCCTCGTCGCGCTGATCGTCGCCTGCTCCGCCGAGACCGGCGCGCCGCCCAGGCCTACCGCTGCGGTTTCGGTCAGCGCCACCGCACCGGTAGCCGGCCAGACCGGCGACGGCGTCCTGCTCATCTGGCATCGTTCCGGCGGGATCGCCGGCTTCTGCGATGTGCTGGTCGCTTCGACCGGTGGCGAAGTTCAGGCCGGAACCTGCAACGCCGAGCCACGGGTATTACGCCTGACCGATGCCGAGCGCCTGCAACTACAAACTTGGGCGGCGCGGTACGGCCGCGTGGTCATCGCCATAGGTGACCCGGCCGTTGCCGATGCGCTTTTTACCTCGCTGGAGATGGACGGGCTGGGCACGGCCCAACCCACCGAGTCCGAGCAGCAGCAGATGCTGGACTGGGCACAGGTGGTGTATGAGCGCACCATGACGCCTTGAGCTTCTCGGTCAAACAAATTCTCTGGCCGTCTCACATCGTGGCCTACATAAAATTGAATAATGCGCATTGTGGCTCTGTGTTCCTTCGTATAGGGAACGAAACACAACGAAGTACACACTACATAGCACGCCGCGCCAATACTTCAGCGATGTGCAGGCATTTCACGGGCACGCCGTCGCGACTCAATCCGCCCTGAATATGCATCAGGCAGCTCATATCGCAGCCCACCACATGGCCGGCGCCGGCAGCGCGGATATTTTCAATTTTCTTGTCGAGGATTGCGCCGGACACGCCGCCGAACTTCACGGCGAACAGGCCGCCGAAGCCGCAGCACTCCTCTGCGCCGGGTAGTGCCGTAACGCGCGCGTCGCGGATGTTGGCCAGTAACCGCAGTGGTTGATCGATGACATGCAGGAAACGCAGCAGGTGGCAGGAAGCATGATAGGTCAATTTGCCGCTGAACTGCGCGCCCACATCGGTGACGCCCAGCACATCCACCAGGAATTGCGTGAATTCATAAGTGCGGTTGGCAACGGCCTGCGCGCGCAGCAGGTTCGGCGGGTCATCCTTGAACAAGTCAGGGCAGGCGTGGACGACCATGGCCGCGCACGAGCCGGACGATACGACGATGGGATCGGGCACTGTTGGTGCGAATACGTCGAGAAAGTGCAAGGCCACTTGGCGTGCTTCGACAGTGAATCCGCCGTTATAGGCCGGCTGGCCACAGCAAGTCTGTGCGTCGGGAAATTCAACCTCGACACCCAGCCGCTCCAGCACCTTTACTACTGCCTCGCCTACCTGTGGGAACAGCGAGTCCACGATACAGGTCACAAAGAGCTGGATCCGTTGGGGTTTTGGGGCCAAAGGCGCTGGGAGGGAGGAGGGAGCCATTGGCGTTGATTATATACTGCTTATCCGCGAATGATCCTACCGCGAAGATGCGAAGAGTGTAAACTCGCCCCATTCGTGTTCATTCGCACACATTTGTGCCCATTCATGTCCACGCTCTCATTCATGTTCATTCGCACACATTCGCGTCCATTCATGCCCATTCGTGACTTTACTGCAAAAACCATGATTGCACTGCAAAGCCCTGAAGAGCGCAAGGGACTCGCCCTCGTTTTTCTTCACGTCCCTAGCATCTTCTCGACTCAAGCAGGCTCAATAAGGAAATACGAGTAAAGTCAAGGAGAACGGCCCTCAACCTGTACTGTGTTACACTTACCGGCGATAACGTCAGCGCGGACGACTTGCGGGCTGATGGAGAGCTATCCGCAGTCCCCCGCTACTTTCTACTTTCCACCCGACTCATGCCTCTCGCCACCCCCTCCAAACTCGAACTCGGCGCAATCGGCGGGCTGATTGACTTCAAGGGCCTGCGCGTGCTGGAGATCGGCTCGGGCGATGGGCGGCTGACCCGGCCCTTCGCCGGTGCAGCCAAACGCTGGATCGCCCTCGACCCGGACGTGAACGAGGTGCGCCTGGCTGCCGCCGACCTGCGCGCGCGGCCCCTGCCGGCGGTGCGCCTCGCGCTGGGCGACGCCCGGCAGCTCGCCTTCCCCGACTCTTCCTTCGACCTGGTCTTCTTCACCTGGTCGTTGTGTTGAGTCCCCCGGGGGGACATGACCTCGGCGGTCGCCGAGGCGCACCGGGTGTTGCACGCAGGCGGCCTGCTGCTCGATATCCATCCCACCGACGAGCCGTCCACGCTGGAGGTGTGGTACGCCATTGCCCGCGACGGCGCGAAGCAGGTCACCGCCGAGAACCTGGAGGCCGTGCGGCGCACGCTGCTTGGCCCGCTCCAGCATGACCCGGACATCCGCCGCGATTTCACCTGCGCCACCGACGCGCTGGTGGACGCGCTCGACGTGCTCTTCGACCTGGCCGCTTCGCGCACCTTCGAGTACCAGTACTTCTTCGATTCGCTCGATGAGCTGACCGACTATCTGGAGGACAACCACGAACACGCCCGTGCCGACGACGAGCTGCTGGAGCAGGCCGCCGTGGTGATGAGTCGCGCGCCCACGCCCCCCAAGCTTGTCATCATCCAGCGCACGCTGGTCACCGCGCTGCGCAAAATCTGACGCGGCGGATTTCTCTGCGGATCACGCAGAGCCTCGCAGAATCCACGAAGTCCAACGAAGCGGCCTGAGGAGGCCAGTATGTTCTTCGTTGGGCTTTGCGTGTACACAAAATACATGGGGCCCACCCTTAACGCCGGCCGAGCACCGCGCCTTTGTACTTCTCCCAGTCCTCATCGCTCTCGAGGGTGATGACGCGGAAAGCCTCGGCGTACTCCATCTCCTTACCTTTGGCATGCTCGGCGGCCCACTCACGGATGCGCGGCGCCGGGTCCCAATTGCCCATCTGGCTCTTGTGCGCGCGCAGGGCGGCAATTTTCAGCTCGATGGTCTCGTCAATCGAGACGAAGTCCGTGGCCTCGCTCCAGCAATTGACGTAGACCTTGCGCACTTTGTGCGGGGTCAGGCCCTCCTCGGCCAGCTCCTCGAACAGATGGGGCTGGCCCGCCGCCGGGAAGATGGCGTCCACTGCCGCCGTGCCCGCCGCGCGATGGTCGGGGTGATTGATGTAGTTGTCGCCGATCCAGAGCACCGTCGGGTCCATCACGATGCAAACTTCAGGCCTGAAGCGACGGATTTCGCGCACGATCTTCTTGCGCAGCTCGAGGGTGGGCTGCAACAGGCCGTCCGGCTCGCGCAGGAAGATGACCTCGTGCACGCCCACCAGCTCCGCCGCCGCGCACTGCTCGGCCTCGCGGATTTCACGGGCCTGCTCGCGCGTCATGCCGTCCTGCGCGATGCCGGCGTCGCCACTGGTGAGCAGCAGGTAGCCGACGCGACAGCCGGCCTTGACCCAGCGTGCCAGCGTGCCGACACAGCCGAACTCGATGTCGTCCGGGTGGGCGACGATGGCGAGGGCCGAGGAGGGAACGTAGAAGTGAGGCATGGGGATTCAACGGTGAACAGCGGAATGCAGACTTCGGTTGTCCGTCGCTACTGCGCCAGTGACGTTTCGCCGCTGATCAGGATCAGCACGTCAATGTCTTTGCGATAGAACATGCCTTCCTTCGTCTGTTCGGGCGGGGGCACGGTGATGGTGGTGAAGCCGATGCCGCGGTGGGCGGCGCGGTTGAGCACCAGCGGCTCATCGCTGCGTTTGAGGGTGAGCGTCCAGGTTTTGTCGCTGACCTGCGGCCAGTAGCGGCGCGCGGCTTGCATCTGTTCCTCGGTGATGAGTTTGTATTTGCGTGGGGCGTCGGGCATTTTCGTCGAGTGGTCGGATGGTCAAGTAGTCGGATGGTCGTGGGGTCGGGTGGGCGGCGGGTGCGACGGTAAGATTTTCCGATGATCACGGTTTATCCTTCCGCCAGGCTAACATCCACCAATTTGGGCGCAGCTCACAGCGAATACTAGATATGCGAATATCGGCGCTAAAACACAGGGTATCGTGGCGATTCCCAGTATGATACCCACAACGGCCAATGGTTTTTGGCCTTTGATGTTGGAAGGGCGCTGACGTTGCGCTAGAAAACCTGCCAAGATAGCGATTGGCGCAGGGACCCAACAGAGAATTGGAATCAACCCACTCAGCACGTTGAGATCATGAAGCCGAAATGTTCCGCCGAGGAAAGTGTCAAACACCGGTCCCAACGCAAGAAATACACTCCAGGGGAGGAGAAAGCCTAAGATGCCGGATATCAAACTGATTTGGGCTAAGCGATCCTTGATGTGTTCCATAGACATGCCTCTTGTGAACTGAAGTTGGCTGTAGTGTAATATCGCCGTCCAACGGCTCGCGATTCAGCCCTCGCGCAACGGAGCGCAATGCATTAGCTGTGCCCATGTTGTGCGGGACGCACGCCCACCATCGCACGAAGCGTTCCCTCTGTGGTTGGCAAGAGCCAAGCCTTATAAAATCATGGGCGCGCAGCCGTGTTGTGGCTGTATCGCTCTGTGCTCCACCGATCACATCGTCGGCAGGTGCTTCCTCCTACCCCAGCCTCCTATACGAATACGAAGCATTGCTACAGAGAACCGATGAAGTCCTCCAAAATTTTATTGAACTTGTCCGCATGTTCCCAGAACATCATGTGGCCTCCCAGCACAGCGATCTTGGTCTTGGGGAAATGCTTTTGCATAAAGGCCTTGGCGGTATCCGCCCAATGTTCGGCGATAACAGAGAGAGGGGGTAATGACTCATCAACCCGTTTGGCCTCTTCCATGTGGTTGGTGAACATGCCCGAAGCAAACATGGCGCTGGCGATGTAATGCGGAGTCTTGAGCGACTGCTCCACGATCCGGAACATCTTCTCTTTGTTAGGCTCGCGTTGCACCATGACTTCATCGGCGTAGTATCTGACGAACTCGCCGCTGTCCTTGCCGTGACAAGCGGAAGGTGTTATAAGCGCCGGCAATCTCATCGAGCGGCCCTTCAACTCAGTCTTGGGGATTGACTGACAAGGGCCTTGGCGACAGGTCAATGCACACCATCGCCTTTAGCGCCTTTGTGCCTTCCTGTTTGACGTATCCCCAAGTGGTCAGGCATCCAAGCGACCACCCAACCAGCACAATATCTTGCAGTTCGAGCGCTTTGATCACTTTAGCCAGGTCGGCGGCATGAGTCGTGTAATCGTTACCATGAAGTGTAATCGAAGAACGGCCGTGGCTCCGAGGGTCAAATGGCTATGACGCGATGCGTCCTGGAAAAATATTCCATCTGGTGGATGAAAACCTCAGAAGTGAACGTCCATCCGGGGACAAAAACTATGGGAGTTCCGGCGCCCATCTCTTCATAATAAATCTCCACCCCTGGCTCAATCTGAATGTATCTGCCCGGTTTCCGATAGGTGTTCATTGATGCCTCCATTTTGGAACAGGTTTGTGATTGCGTGGCGGTTGGTCGTGCTACTCTCCTACACTACGACCCGGGCGCCAATTCTACCGCCTTTGCCGGCGCCGTGTCGGTGGCCTCGGTGAACATGTCCCAGCGTGTGGGCACGGCGTAATCGGGCACGATGCCGCTCTCTTCTGATGGTGGCGCCGGGCGGAGCGGAGCGCGATGTGGCTGGAGTGCGATGTAGGGCGGTGTGCTTTTTTAGAGAAACGGATTGCGAATCTGAAGTTGCTCTTCAATCGTCAATCCGTGTTGCAGATCTTCAGAGTACAAAACGGGCACACCGGCATTCAAGGCGGCTGCCACGATTGTGCTATCCCAGAAAGATAGCGAATACTTCTGACGCAATTGAGATGCGATCAGAAGGACTGACTTGGTCAGCTCGATCACTTGATATTTTTCGTAAAACGACTCGACCAGTGGGGTGATTTGCTCTTCGGTAAAGCTCGCCCGTCGCAGCAAGTTGACGCACACTTCGTTGATGACCTGAGTGCTGACTACGGGCTCATTCTCCTGGATCAGCGCCCGTGCCCGTTCCGACTTGGTTGCCTCATCCGTCTCGATAAAGGCGTACAGCCAGACGTTGCTGTCAATGAAGCAGGCTGTAGCTTGATCATCTGGCATAAATTTCTTCCCGGGTCAGGGGCCGGAAACCTTGCATGCGCACGGGATGAGCAAGTAGTTGGTCAATTAAGTTCGCCGTGGTTGTAGAAGGCTGTTCTACCAGCAAGATTACACGCACGCGGTTAGAGAGGTTCCTGAGATATTGCCGAGGGATCTCGATGATACCGTTCTTGATTGTGGTCTGGAATTCTATGGCTTGCATAAACCACCTCTGCTTTTTGAGCAGGACTTTGAGTCAGTGGCCGCCCAACTACGGCCTAAGCACCAATTCTACCGCCTTTGCCGGCGCCGTGTCGGTGGCCTCGGTGAACAGGTCCCAGCGGGCGGGCACGGCGTAGTCGGGCACGATGCCGCTCTCTTCTTTCTGATGGTGGCTCCGGGCGAAGCGGAGCGTGGGACAGCTGCAACGTCCTAGGCCGATCGCCGCCCGCCACGCTAACTAATGCAGCAAGGCCTGGGTTATCTGAACCATCAGAAGGGCAGAAACAATCAGCGCGGCCACAGCCGCCAGGAACGTGACCAGGCCAACGCCGACCAGAAGGCGCATCTCGGCGCCAAAGGCTCGTGATAGGTCAGGCCGGCGCGCACCGGATGAGCGAGGCAAGGCTCTCCATTGATGGCTTACGCTCCGAACGCCGAGTGCATTCCAAAGGACAAACGTGATGAGCCAGCCGGCCAGGCCGGTGGATACCGGATAGGCTGGCCTGTCGAGAGAGACGCCGATGATGGCGAAAATCGGCGCGCCCAGCCAGACGAGAAAGAAGTGCAGCGTAGGGTCTTGCAACAGTCGCACGATGAAGAGTACGATGGCTTATCCGCCGGCGTTCACCTGCGGCCCAACTACGGCCTGAGCAACAGCTCTACCGCCTTGGCCAGCGCGGGGTCGGTGGCCTCGGTGAACAGGTCCCAGCGCGTGGGTACGGAGTAGTCGGGCACGATGCCGGTCTCCTCCCAGATGCCGTTGGTCTCGCCGGGCGGCTCAAAGGTCTCGCTGGCGATCCAGGCACGCGAGCCGTCCTCGAAGTCGTAGCTCCACAGCCGCTCGACGTTGCCGAAGGTGGTCTGGCCGACGATGATGGCACGGCCCGAGACGCGCAGCACGCCGCTGACGATCTCGCCGTAGGAGACGGTGTCTACGTCTACCAACACGACAAGGGGCACGGACTGCGAACCGTTCACGTCTACGGGTTCAAGCTCCAGCGGCTGACGATCGCGGCGGCTGACGAAGTAGCCTTGCAGGCCGCCGGTGAACATTTCCAGGATGGGGTGCGCCACCGAGCTGGAGCCGCCGCCGTTCTGCCGGTTATCGAGGATCAGGCCGTCGAGCGGGCCGTCGGCGGTCATCTTCTCCAGTGCCTCGCGCAGCTGGTTAGGGATGGTCTCGTCGTCGAATGAGGGGAAGAAGACGTAGCCGATGCGCGTGCCCGGAACTAGGCAGTAGTCAATCGGCAACGCGCCGGTGATGCGGCGGCGGGTGAGGGTCAGGTCGAACGGCTCGCCGCCCGGACGCTGGAGCGTGAGCGTTACCTGCGTTCCCTCCGGCCCGCGCACCTTGCCGGTCTTGAGTTCGCCGTTCTCGTCCAGGATCGGCTCACCGTTGACTTTCAGGATGGCGTCGTGCGATCGCAGGCCGGCCTCTGCTGCCGGGCTGCCGGGAAAGACAGTGATGATGACGGCACGGTCTGCCTGCGGCACGGCGGAGAGCATGACGCCGACGCCGACGTAGTTGTTGTTGCCTGCCAGCCGTGCCTCCTCCTCCTTCACCTGTTCCGGCGACAAGAACGAAGAGTGCTCATCGCCCAGTTCGCCGATCATGTTGCTCATCGCGCGGTAGAAGTCCTCGTCGCTTAGCCCGGTGCGGATGTAGGCTTCGTACTTGTCGCCGATGGCACGCCAGTCGCGGCCCCGAAAATCTGCATAGACGTAGTTTTCGTCAACGGTGCGCCACAGCTGGCGATAGATGCGCAGCTGGCGCTCGGTCGTCTCCGCGTCCACCACCGTAGTCGGTGGGGGCGTCGGCGTGGGGAACGGGCCGAGGAACGGCGTCGCCACCACGTCGGGGGGCATCTCCGCCGTCACCGATTGACCCGGCACGTAGGCGCACAGGCGGACGCCGTGTTCGTTGAACGTGGGCGGCTCGAGGGTCGGGAGCGGCGCTTGAACGGTGACCTCCACCTGTACCGTTGGGGGCGGCAACGGGGTAGTGGAGATGCGCGTGGGGCGCGGCGTGGGCTTGAGCGGCGGTAGGGCGAGCAGGGGCGTGGGCGTGACGGTTGAGCTGCCGCGCAACGGTGTCATGACCGTCTGACAGGCGAGGGAGGCGAGGATGAGCGTACTGATGAAGAGTCTTGAGCGCATTTCGAGAGTACCCAACTGGTCGGACAATTTCAATGCCGGGGCGTAAAGGCGCAACGTATGTGTGCGCTGCGTCCGTACGGCGGTCTGGGGTTAAGTAGTCATCATGTTCATTTTGAGCGCCGTAATATGCTCGGGTGTGGTGCCGCAGCAGCCGCCGACGAGGCGTGCGCCCAGCGCCAGCCACTCCGCCGCCAGGCGTGCGTATTCCTGCGGCGAAACGTCGAGCGTGTTCGTCCAGCCCTTGATGTGATCGGTGTGGCCAATGTTGGCGTACAGGCCGACGGGCAGCGCGCCGGCGGCGGCCCGCAGTTCCTCGAACGGCTGCCGGATGGCGGCGACCGGCGTGCAGTTGATGAGCAGGCCGTGCACGCCGAGCGCGGCCAGCACGCGGGCAGCGTCCGTCACGCGCTCGCCGGAGAACAGCCGCCCGTCGCTACGACAAACGAAGCTGGCCAGGGTCGGCAGGCCGGTCGCCAGCGCGGCGCGCGCCGCCGCCTCCGCCTCACGGATGGTGTTCATTGTCTCGATGAGGATCAGGTCAACGCCGGCCTCGGCCAGATGCGCGGCCATCAACGCATGTTCGCGCTCGCACTCGACCTGTGTCGGCACCAGCTCGGGCGAGTAGCAATCTTCGAGCGGGGCCAGCGAGCCGGCGATGAAGGCGGAGGGCGCTGCGCGGCGGGCAATCGCGACGGCGGTGTGCGTCAGCTCGGCGGCGCGTTCACCCAGCCCGCCCTTCGCCAGCGAACGCTGATGCGTGCGGAAGGTGTTGGCGGTGATGACCTCGGCCCCGACCCGCGCGTAGTCCGCATGAATGGCGAAGAGAACGTCCTGCGCCTCGATGAGGGCGCGCGCGCTCCACAGCGGCAGCGAAGTGTCCGCGCCGCGCCGATCCAGCTCGGAGCCGGTCGCGCCGTCGAGCAGGATAGGACGGGGGTCGCGTAGGCGTTCCAGGAAAGTCATAAGAGAAGCGCCGCGAGCGACGCGAACGCGGTCATGCCGGCTGCGTGCAGTTGTGTGACGATCACGCCGACGATTATAGCAAGGGGGAATGGCGCAGTCAGATTAGCGCGAACTAAAGACCACAACGGTATCGCCGATGTTGGCAAAGTTGAACAGCCAGCGCGCGTCCCGGGGCGAAAGGTTGACGCAGCCGTGCGAGGTCCGGACGCCGAAGTTGTCATGCCAGTAGGCGCCGTGCAGGGCGCGGTCGCCATCGTAATACAGAATCCACGGCACGTCTTCGAGGAAGTAATAGTCGCTGCGGTCGTCGCGATAGACGCCCGTCATGCGCCCGTAGGTGAACTTGGCCCAGACCTTGAAGGTTCCGGGCCGGGTAGGGAACCAGCGCGAGCCGCTCGAGGCCAGCGTGGCGAAGATGAGGTTGCCGCCGCGATACACGCCCAGCGACTGCTCGTAGGTGTCCACCGCAATCACGTCGGGCGGCGTGCCGGCTGGGTGCGTGGGTGCGACCAGCGCCAGGTTGCGCTGCTCCACCCACTGGCCGGGGCCGATTTCGTACCAGTCCCACTCGCCCACGCGCTGCACGTTGAGCGGGGTGACGTACTGGTAGCGCCCGACGAAGGGCGCGTCCGGCGCGGGCGGCGCTCCGGGCGTGGCACTGACCTGCACCGTATTAATAAGCCAGCCGACTTTGCCTGCGGGCGGTGCGGTGAAGAACTGACCGGCGAAACTGGAGGGCCGCGCTTCCCGCACGTCCTCTGCGCGCATGTACTCGCCCGGGTTGATGCGGTAGAACGTTTGCCCGTCCACCGTCACCGAGCCGAGCAGGCTGACGAAGACGAAGCCTCTCTCGAAGCGGCGCGCGGGCGGCAGGCCGGCCAGCGCTTCCAGCGGGTGGCGATAGACCGGTGCGGTGTCGGTGATGACGCGCCCGTAGGCGTGCGGCGTCAGGCCGCGATAGGGCAGCGTGGCGGTGACTTCGAGCGCGGGCAGTGGGAAGACCAGCCCGGCGGCAGCAGCCTCGCGCATATAGGCGCTTGGCCCCAAGTCGGGGCAACCTGCCTCGCGTTGAAGATGCGGCGTAGGCGCGCAGAGCGCGGGCAGATCGTCGGCGCTCGCGGCGGCAACGGTGGCAGCATTGAGCGTTAGCCAGAACGAGAACACCACCAGCAGCCGGATCAAGCTCTGCGGTGAAAGCTCGTAATCTCTAATCTCCACTCTTCAATCTCCACACCCTACGGCCCCTCCGCCGTTCCAACTTCGGCCCAAGCTTCTGCCGGCAACGACGGGTCATACACCCAGACGTACGTGCCACGCGCGGCCCAGTTGTACAGCCAACGCGCATCCAGCGGCGAGAGGTTGACACAGCCATGCGAGCGTTTGTAGCCCAGGCCGTCGTGCCAGTACTGGCCGTGCAGTGCGCGGTCACCATCGAAGTACATCACGTAGGGCACGGCTTCCAGCGCGTAGTAGTCCGAGCGGTCTTTCTCATATGCGCCGCTCATTCGGTCGAAGCGCAGCCGCGCCCAAATCTGAAAAAGGCCCGGCTTGGTGGCCCACTTGTCCAGGCCGGAGGAGATGAGCGTGGCGTACACCGGTTGCGTGCCCTCATAAGCAACCAGCGTTTGCTCGTACAGGTCTACCTGAACCCAGTTGCCGCTCACGCCCTCAGGCGGCGGATGAAAGTTGACCACGGCGACGGCCCGCTGTTCCACCCACTGCCCCGGCCCGACGAGATACCAGTTCCAGCGCCCAACGCGTACCGTGCCGTAAATGAAGACCTGCCGCCCGCGCGCCAGCCGCGGCGTCGTGCGCGGCGCCTCCAGTCCGGGTAGGGCGCTGGGCCGCACCGTCTTTACCAGCCAGCCGAAAGGAAGCTCTGGCCG
>JANWXR010000550.1 GCA_025057205.1 Anaerolineales bacterium
TACCAGCCGACCAGATTGATGCCCACCTGTCGGCTTGGAAAGTTCGCGGCCTCGTAGTTCGGCATGGCGTAAGGCGCAGTATTGAACGATTCGTAACTACTACGGTGGACGCGGAAGCTGGCCGGTGTGTTATCGGCATGTCTCGGGCAGCCGGCCTCCACCTGCGCGAGGGAGTTGTAGATGAGATAGCCAATTCCCAGATAGGCAATGATGCCGCCAAAGAACAGCGCAAATAGGGAAAAGTAGAAGGTCTTCTTCATGAGTGTCTATGTGCGTATGACCGGTAGTGATCAAGTAATAAGCGATAGATTGTAACGGACGACGAAACGCCCGGTCACGGTTTTGTACATTGGTGTGCACGCAAAGGTTGTCAGTGGCAGCCGCATCCTGAGCGGACGCCAAGCGAAGCCGAAGCGGCAGTCGTTCGGACGCCCGCCGCTTCCCTGAGCGCGCTCATCGGAGCGAAGCCGAAGGGTCAGGGTGTCTGACATGTTTTGCGTGCACTACATTGTATCGGACTTCGAAAATGAGAGCGTTTTTCTCACAAAGCGGGCACAGGACTGCCGCAGCTTGAACTGATTCAACCTTTTTCTGCAAAGATATGCCAC
>JANWXR010000551.1 GCA_025057205.1 Anaerolineales bacterium
TGGCTCGGCGACTATCGGCCCCCTACCCGCCTGACGCTCGATCTTGCCCGGCTGCGACCCTTACCGGCCCCCCGCCCCGCCGAATGCACGGCCCATTCAAGATCAATCAACTTGAAGGCAAAGGCGGCCTTGATGGCGGGAAATGCCCGCGAGGGTGAATCCTTTGTGCTCAATGCGTCCTCGGGAACGTGCCGCCCCTTCGGCTCCGCTTAGGCATCATAAGTCGCGGACGCACCCCGACGAGTGAAAAAAGGGATGTATCGCCAGAGCAGCACGACATAACTTTCTTTTTTCTTCCTAGGGTGCGGCCGGCATGTTTTGCGTGCACACCTTCGCAGTCAGGGCGTGGTTGCTGCAGCGGAGTCATGTATAATCCATGCCAGCAGCGGCGATGAAGCTCGCCCGGCCGCCATCGAATGCGGCCTAAACTGCCGACTCAACCCGGCTGATAGCTTCTACTGCGGAACGCTCCCGGTAGAAGCTTTTTTTGTTGCTCTGCGTGCGAAAGGAGTTCGGACTTGACAACCACCATCATCCTGATCCGACATGGACAAACCGAGTGGAACCGCGTCGAACGCTTCCGGGGACGAGCCGATGTGCCCCTGAAC
>JANWXR010000552.1 GCA_025057205.1 Anaerolineales bacterium
CTCGCGCCAAGACATCCGGGGATGGTTCGCTCATTGCGGCTATGCTCTGTCGTAAACCAACTCGCATGGCGCTCTAAATCAAAACTTTCCGAAGGTAAGTCTAGGTTCTCCAGGTCGCCTTGGCGCAGAGTCAGACTCAGCCTTCCCGTTTCCGGTTCAAGTTCCTCTCTGCTCCTGGCCATGTTTTTCAGTATCGTGACGGAAAAATCTAGGGCGGTAACTTCATAACCCAACAGGGCGAAACAGAAACTGAATTTTCCACTCCCGCAACCTGCCTCCAGCACTTTGGCATCGTGTCTCAGATTGGCATACTTCAGTATCTCCTGAATGAAAGGCGAACGAATGAACTTCCTAAGGAAAGGCAGACCTTCCCGAAATTGGTAAGCGTGCTCTTGATTCTGAAAATGTTCGTCCCAGAGTTGGCTGACGCGCTTGGTCGGCGAGTGCTCCGACATGGTTCGTTGCGAACTTTCTATCTCTGGATGCGTTTGTTAGCTATCGCTTACGTCGCCGGAGCCGGCATCCTTCCTGGGCTTTATCGTGGCGTCTTCCGGGCGATTGCATAATAGGCCTCGGTGAGGCTCTTCTGATACCGATCCCAGCTGTA
>JANWXR010000553.1 GCA_025057205.1 Anaerolineales bacterium
TCGCCGCCGAGTCCGGCGTTTGCTTAACGCACGCAACGATGTTCAACGCAACCTCCCGAAAGTGGAATTGCGGACTTTGACTTGGCTTTTCGCCGAAACTGCGCCGGGATTATAGCATCCCCAAGCTTCGTTTTTTTGCCAACGCCGCTGGGAATTGGTGTGCACACAAAGGTTGTCAGGGAACGTGCCGCCCCTTCGACTGCCGCTTCGCTCAGCGTCCGCTCAGGGTGCGGCTGACAGCTTTTGCATGCACACAGGAATTGCGCCGCGCCACAGCTCGGGCAATAACTCTCGGCCGTTGAAAAGAGTCCACAGATAGCTCTATTGAAAAAAGCCTTTCTGAAAGAAAGTGAGGGCGAAGCCTTCGCGCCCTTCGCCGCGCGCTTTGCGGCTTCGCTGTGAGATCATAGTTTTGCAGTGGGGTCATCTGTGGATCCACTTCAATGGTCGGAAGCTATTGCCTGAGCAGTTACCTTTCTTCAAGCAGCGGCGCGATCCGTTCCGCATACACCCGCTCCCAGGTGAAGTGGCGGCGCGTGCGCGCAGCGAGTTGATAGGCCGGGTCGTGGGTCAGCCGGTCGGCAATCAGGCCGGCAACGTGGGACGG
>JANWXR010000554.1 GCA_025057205.1 Anaerolineales bacterium
GAACGGCCGCGAAGCGAACTGGCCGACGTAGAGCACGAGGTTCAGCGTGCGTTGCGCTCCTGGGCTGCCCTTGACTCCACCTCGGACCCCGAGGCCTATGTGGATTCGGTCGCGCTCAATCTGCATGGTTTTTACTCGGGCCTGGAGCGATTGTTTGAAATGATCGCTGTGCAAGTAGATGGGGAAATGCCCGGTGGCGAAGCCTGGCACCGCGAACTGCTCGATCGCATGGCGCGGCCTGTAGACGACGCCCGCCCGGCCGTGCTTCAGCCGGAGAACGCTGCCGAACTGGATCACTTTCGCAAATTTCGACATGTGGTGCGCAACGTCTACACGACAAGCCTTGACCCGATGCGGATGCGTCCCCTGCTAACAGCCTTACCCGATCTTTGGGAACGTGTACGGGCGGACTTGCTGGCGTTCGCCGACCTGCTGGAGACTATCAGCGCAGACGAGTAGCGCCCAGCCTCGACGCCGTTCACTTTCATGCACCCCCTCGCCGCGCGCGCGCTTGCCACCGCTCAACTCAAAGGCGCGCCATCCACCAATCTCCGCAACGTTGGGGATCGCCTCCGCCGGCTTTGATTAGGGTAGAATTCACGCATG
>JANWXR010000555.1 GCA_025057205.1 Anaerolineales bacterium
TTTATGATGGACAAAGCGATAAAGCCTGGATGAAGATCAGCGGATTTCTTCGGTTGCCCGATGGACTCTACGAGCGATTTGACGAGACGCCGTTCAACACCGTTTTTGAAATGGAGAGGGTGAAAGAAGCCCTACTCGATGTTGGTTGGAAGAACCCCTACTTTGCCCGGATACAGGATTTGAAAACACCATTAGATGACCCCGAAAGGGAAGGACGGGTGTTTATCGTTGCAAGCAAGTAGGGTTTTTTTACAGACAAAGCTGCCCAGCACGCGCTTGCACCTGACGCCGCTCCGCTGCGCTGCGCGGCGCAGGTGAAGCGCGAGCCGTCGGGCCGCGTGGAATGTACCCTGTGGTCGTTCCATTGGTGTGTGGGCGCCGCGATGCGACGCCACATAGCACCATGTCGAGCGTGACATCAATTTGAAAGGAACCGTGATGATTACACCAGCATTGCGACGACAATTCAGTGTAGACGATGATGCGCGCACGCGGGAAGCAGGAGTCTTGACGGAAGATGATCGAGACGAATTGATTGACAGAGAGATTTATCGTATGATTCAGCAATGACCGATATTCCTGCCAATAATCTGCCCTCCTTTCCA
>JANWXR010000556.1 GCA_025057205.1 Anaerolineales bacterium
CATCCACCAGCGGGTCGGCGGCCAGCGCGATGAAGTTGAGGGGGCCGGCTTCCGGCGCAGGCGGAGTCGGTCGGTCTATCTCTATCAGGCGCAGCAGGCCGAACCGCGCGGCGAGGAGCTGCGTGCCGGAAAGGGCGGCGAACTCCCAGGGCACGGCCTGCGCCGCCTCATCCAGGTCGAGCAACAGCAGCGAGTCGCGGTCTGCCTCCAGAGCGTTGAGCAGGTCGTGGCCGCCGAGGGCGGCGAACAATCTGCGGCCCTCGTTATACGGGTCGGCCTGAAGGGCGGGCAGGCCGGGCAGCGCGTCCGGCGCGGTAACCGCCAGCCTCCGGTCGTTCAGGGCAGCGACGAAGCGGCCTTGGGGGTCGGCGGTGAGTTTGAGCGTCAGGGCCATAGGCCAATTGTAGTCACCCTTTCCCCCTCCTTCAGACGCGCACGCGTTTGAGTCTGGGTTTGACCTGACAGGCCGCAAAATGGCGGAGGATGCGCTGCGGCACGCGGCCTTCCATCTTCACGCCCTCTTCCAAATGCTCGGTGCGTTCCACATATCCCTGCTCATGAAAGAGCGAAATGAGATGGCCCTGCGTGTAGGGGATGACGACCC
>JANWXR010000557.1 GCA_025057205.1 Anaerolineales bacterium
CGCGATGACACGTTCACGTAGGTCTT
The DNA here is from genome assembly GCA_025057205.1 of Anaerolineales bacterium. Classification (GTDB taxonomy): domain Bacteria; phylum Chloroflexota; class Anaerolineae; order Anaerolineales; family UBA6663; genus JANWXR01. The sequence continues at coordinate 27 of JANWXR010000557.1, forward strand.
GCGAATAGGGTTTCATGCTCGCAGTTTACCCGGAGCGCATCGTAAATCAAAATGCACGCCGCTCTAAACTCGAGAATTAAAGTTTTCTCCGTTTTCGCAGGCCGCAAACAAGCTGCTGCGCACGGCGCATCAACGTCTAAACTCGAGAATAAAGTTTTCTCCGTTTTCGCTTTGGCGGATATGAGCCTCAGCTCCGGCAAAAGCCTCTGCCAAGTCAGCCGAAAGGCCAAAGGTGCCCGATAGAGTGATGCGCTCTGGAGTTAGAGTTGCCGTTGGAGATGAGGTTGGGGTTTTGGTGGGAGATGGAGTGATTGAAGCATCGGGAGATTGGTGATTGAGGGGGAGCGGTGTGGGAGCCATCGGCCGTCGTCTTCGGCGCGCAGGCGGTCAGAGCCAGGCAGAGGAAAGCCAGAAGAAGCCGGGTGTGCGTGGGAAAAACCTCCCACAGAAGGGTGCTGCTTGGATTATAATTCCAGGCAGGAGTTTCGTATGGCCTTTGAGGTGCGTGACTACTACGACTTTGTGCGCCTGCTGCACGAGCACCCGGAATGGCAAGAAGAGCTGCGCCGGCTGGTGT
>JANWXR010000558.1 GCA_025057205.1 Anaerolineales bacterium
AAACGCGGTTTCGTCAAGGATGTGACGCAGATACTCAATCGTCGAGCGCGACATACTCGATCTCTTGCAGGATGAATGGACGGAGGTAGGGGCTAAGGGACTCAGGGGTGACCAAATCCACTTCGCGCCCCAGTGCCCCCTCGAGAAGCGCAGCCAGTTGCATGAAGTGGTCAAACGTCTTCTGCCCCGCCTCGAATTCCACCAGCACGTCCACGTCGCTGCTGTTGGTCTGTTCGCCCCGGACGAACGACCCGAACAGGCCGAGCCGCCGGACGCCGAGGGCGCGCAGCAACAATGCCTGTCGTTGGATCAAGGCGACCACATGCTCCCTTGCAGCGGCGCGTTCGGCTTCAATCATGGCAACAGGCCCGTGCGTTTCATTTTCGACGCCAGTGGCCTAAACCGGATTTTACTTCAATCCCTCACAGAGCATAAACAAAAAGGCGAAACGCAAAAAGCAGCGCCTCTGCGTCTCGCCGGTAGTGCCGCCGGCGCTGCACCGGCGTTGCGTTACTTCACCAACCCCTCCGCCACGATCTCGGCCACGTCTTTGAGCTGAAGGTCGGTCTTCACCTGCGTCTTGGCGTCGGTGAGCATGATCA
>JANWXR010000559.1 GCA_025057205.1 Anaerolineales bacterium
GAGCTCTCCGGCTGGGACAAAGCCAGCGGCAACCCAACGCCCGCCACGCTCAAGCGGCTGGAGCTGGACTGGGTGCTATAGAGATGCAGACCGGGGGACAAAGAGCGGCCCGCGCAGTGAATCGCTCGACGTGTTCCTGACTTTACGGCCTGACCTGTTCGCTCTCGAATGGGTCAGGCCTTTTTGCGACTTATCCGCAGATGAAGCGGCTTTTCGCAGAGAAAATCTGTGATCTCTCCTCGTTCGCCGTTCGCTCATTCCTTGACCGGATTTGGAAAGCCGGCGGCATGACCATAGCGTCCGAAGAATTACTCACTCTGCGCGCCCTTGCGCCCTTGAGTCAGGTCTAACCGCAATGCAAACCGACACCGTGCAATTTCATTCCTCCGACCATACACTACAGGCCTACCTTGCCCGACCTGACGGTGATGGGCCATTCCCCGCGCTCGTCATTATCCACGAAGCGTACGGTCTGAACGACGACATGCGCCGCATCACGCGGCAGTTCGCAGCCGAGGGCTACGCGGCACTGGCGGTAGATTTGTTCGCAGGCCGCAGTCACGTTCTCTGCCTGTTCCGCTACTTCGCCGGGATGTTCCT
>JANWXR010000055.1:0-229 GCA_025057205.1 Anaerolineales bacterium
CTTCGCCATCAAACAGGCCTGCGGCATAAGCAGCATCAGTGTCGCTCATTATGGCCCGCTCCTTACAACACGCCGGAGAAGTTGCCAAATGATAGGCAACTTCAAGAGATAGTCAACACCTCGACGAAAGTCGAGGAGCTGCTGTGTCGACTCCCGCCATCTCCACAGGTCCCGAACGCCGCTGTGCACACTCGGCGGCGTTCGGTTTTTAAGGCTACACATCAAGACA
>JANWXR010000055.1:239-12053 GCA_025057205.1 Anaerolineales bacterium
ACCGCTCACACCACAACCGCCGAGGCATATCAAATCATCTTCCTTCGGAAGGCAACGGCCATCGCTTGCGCCAACATCGCCATGATTATATACTGGGGCAACCGCGACCCGCACCTGCGCCTCCCCAGCAACCCCTCGCTTTCCATGAACCTGGCCGGCCTGGAGACATGCACCACCGTCTCCTTCGACGACGAGCTGCTCGAAGATGAAGTCTATATCGGCGGCGTGGCGCAGACCGGCGCGGCGCGCAAGCGCGTGGTCGCGCACCTCAACCTGATCCGGTCATATGCGCAACTCGAAAATCGCGCGCGAGTCGAATCGCACAACAACTTCCCAGCGGGCGCCGGCATCGCCTCTTCGGCTTCGGCGTTCGCGGCGCTCACCCTGGCCGCCGCCGCCGCCGCCGGCCTGGCGTTCAGTGAAGCGCAGCTCAGCGCGCTGGCCCGGCGCGGCTCCGGCTCCGCCTGCCGCAGCGTGCCCGGCGGCTTTGTCGAGTGGCGGATGGGCACAGGCGACACAGACTCATACGCCATCAGCATCGCCCCGCCCGAACACTGGGCGCTGGCCGATGTGATTGCCATGCTCAGCGCCGCACACAAGCCCACCGCCTCCACCGAGGGACACGCGCTGGCCGAGACCAGCCCCCTACAGGCCGTGCGCGTCGCCGGCGCTAATGAACGATTGGCGCGCTGCAAGGCCGCGCTGCTTGCCCGCGACTTCACTGCACTCGCCGATGTGGTCGAGCTAGACTCGACTCTGATGCACGCTGTGATGATGACCTCGACCCCCCCGCTCTACTACTGGGAGCCGTTGACCTTGACGGTGATGAAGTCCGTGCGGGCCTGGCGCACCGAGGGTCTGCCCGTTTGCTTCACCATTGACGCCGGCCCGAACGTCCACTGCCTGACCCTGGCCGAATGCGCGGAAGAAGTGAAACGCCGTCTGCGCGCGCTCGGCGTCCCCGAAACGCTCACCGCACTGCCCGGCGGCCCGGCGCGACTCATCCCGGCGGAAGGATGAGAGTCAGGTGAGAGGCACAGCGCGCCGGCGGTATAATCGTGTTACCGGCAAAACGCCGTCGAGAAAAGAGTGGCGCATATGCCTATTGACTTTGACATCTTCAGTGGACTGGGCAACATCCTATTCTTCTTGTTCATCCTGACCGTGCTCGTGTTCGTTCACGAGCTGGGCCACTTCCTGGCAGCGCGGCACTTCAAGATCCACGTCGAGGAGTTCGGCATCGGCTTCCCGCCACGCGCCGTCGGCTTCGTCAAAGACCGGCACGGCAAATGGCACACCTTCTTCGGTGGCAAAGCCCCACCTGCAGAGGAACTGGGTGGGCCGCGCACCATCTACTCGCTCAACTGGCTGCCCATCGGCGGCTTCATCCGCCCGGCAGGTGAAGACAACCCGAACGTGCCCAACGGGCTGGCAAGCGCCTCCAAGACCGCGCGCTTCGTCGTGCTGGCCGCCGGCTCGACCTTCAATCTGCTCTTCGCGCTGATTGTCTTCACCGTCGCCTTTCGCCTCGGCTGGCCCGACCGCGTGACCGTGGCCGACATCGCGCCGCAAAGCCCGGCGGAAGCCTCGGGCCTGCGGCCCGGCGACATCATCCTGAGCGCCAACGGCACCGAAGTCCACTACCCGCAACAGATCAGCCGCATCGTCTATGCCAACCTGGGCCGCCCGATTGAGTTCGTGATCGAGCGCAACAATCAGCCCCTCACCCTCCGCGTAACGCCGCGCACCGAGTGGCCCAAAGGCCAGGGGCCGATGGGCATCAGCATGGGCCGGGCGATGGTCACCGATTACACTTGGCCAGAAGCTGCAGGCCGCGCCGTCCGCGAGATATACTTCCAGCTGGAAGAGATGGTGCTGCTGCCAGGGCGGCTATTGCGCGGCGAGATGCCCATCGAAGCCGCCCGGCCCATTGGCATCGTTGGCATGAACGACTTGACCACCGCCGCCGTGGAGACCGCGCGCGAGATCAACCAACTCTTCCCGGTGCTGCAAATGATCGGCCTGATCAGTGTCGCGCTGGGCATCACCAACCTGCTGCCCCTGCCGGCGCTGGATGGCGGGCGTATCATGTTCGTCCTCATCGAAGCCATCCGCGGCAGGCGCGTTGATCCGGCGCGCGAGGGCCTGGTGCATCTGGTCGGCATGGTGATGCTGCTCATGCTCATGGCCATCATCACGTATCAGGACATCGTCAATCCCATCATCCCGAGGTGAACCCGTGGCCGCTTCACCGGATTTTGCCCTCGTCCTTGAGCAACTGCGCGACGACACCCACACCCTCCCAGCTCGCGCGCTCTACCAGTTCTCCGACCTAAGCAAGCAAGACCTGGTCGCGCTGGAGGCCACCTGGCCGCACGTCTCCGTGGAGCGCCGCCGCAGCGTGATCCACGACCTGGGCGAGATCGCCGAGGCCAACTTCGAAGTGCGCTTCGACCAGGTGTTTCGCATGGCCCTCGAGGATGAGGACGCCGAGGTGCGTGCCGCGGCGATCATGAATCTGTGGGAAGAAGAAGCGCCGGACCTGATTGCCCCGTTTCTCGACCTGATGCAGAAAGACCCCGGCGTCAAAGTGCGGGCCGCTGCTGCCAGCGCGCTGGGCCGCTTCGTTTATCTGGGTGAGATCGAAGAAATTCCGGAGAAGCAGCTGCGCCGAATCGAAGATGCGCTGCTGGCAACCATCACCGGCAACGACGACCTGGAGGTGCGCCGCCGAGCGCTTGAGGCGCTCTCGTTCTCAAGCCGACCCGAAGTGCCTGCCCTTATCGAAGAAGCCTACCATTCGCCGGAACAGAAGCTGCGCGTCAGCGCCGTCTTTGCTATGGGCCGCAGCGCCGACCCGCGCTGGGGCGAGCGCGTCATCGCCGAGATGGAGAACGACGACGCGGAGATCCGCTTCGAGGCTGTGCGCGCCGCCGGCGAACTGGAGCTGCGCGAAGCCGTGCCCGCTCTTAGACGGCGGCTGGGCGACCCCGATGTGCAAATTCACGAGGCCGCTATCTGGAGCCTGGGGCAGGTGGGCGGCCCGGACGCGCGCGCTGCACTGCTCAGCCTGCTAGACGAGACCGAGGACGAAGAAGAGCGCGAGTACATCGAGGAGGCGCTGGAGAACCTCGCCTTTCAGGATGACACGCTCGACCTGCCCCTGCTCGAACTGGACGAGGACGAGTGGCGCGAACTTGGCGACTCGGACGACGACGTGCCGCCGCCCCGCAAACGGCTGAACTGAGCCAGCCGTGCTCCTCCTCGAAATCTTCCTCAACAACCTGCTGCCGATTTTCCTGTGCGCGGGCGCCGGCTTCGCCGCTGGCCGCGCTTTCGAGCCGGACATCAAAACCGTCAACCGGCTGACGTTCTACATCTTCAGCCCGTGCCTGGTCTTCACTTCGCTGACGCACTCGCCGATTCCCGGCGACGAGCTGACACACATTGCCGTGTTCGTCGTAGCGTTCGTCGCGCTGATGATTGCGCTGGCCGCATTCACAGGCCGGCTGCTCGGACTCTCGCGACAGGCGCTGGTCACGCTGATTATTGCCTCGGCCTTTGTGAACAGCGGCAACTACGGCCTGGCCGCAGTGAAGTTTGCCTTTGGGGAAGCGGCGCTGACGCGGGCCGTGGTCTTCTTTGTTGTCTCGACATTCACCGTTTACACGCTCGGCGTCGTCATCGCTTCGCTGGGAAGGCAAACCGTGCGCGGCGCACTGCGCGAATTGTTCAGCGTGCCGGCCTTCTACGCCCTGCTCGCTGCCGGCCTGGTGCGCGGCTTTGGCATGGAGGTGCCGCTCTTCCTCGACCGGGCCATTACGCTGCTAGGCGAGGCTGCGCTGCCGCTGATGTTGATAATCCTCGGCCTGCAGATGGCGCGCACACGCCTGGAGCACACGCAGTGGCCACAGGGACGGCGCGCGCTCGTGGTTGCCGGCGTCTGCCTGCAATTGATCGTTGCGCCGTTGGCGGCGCTGGCGCTCGCCCTTCCCTTCAATTTCTCCGGACTGACCTGGCAGGCCGTGGTGCTGGAGGCCTCCATGCCGACCGCTGTCATCACCACCGTACTTGCGGTCCAGTACGAGCTTGATGTCGAGCCGGTCACGCTCGTGGTCGTCCTCTCCACGCTCCTCAGCCCCCTCACCCTGACACCGCTAATCGCATACCTCAAAAGCGCCGCCGGCTAGACCATCCCCCTTACCGAAGCGCTGGCTGCGATTTCTCATCTCAAATCGGGTATCATGCTCGCCGTGGCACGACAATTGCAATGCAACTTACGTCATCCTGATACCTGCCTGAGAGTGGTCATGAATGTTCGGAGATCCTCCCTGCTCTGGCTCGCCGCCGTCGGCCTCGTGATTTTCTTCTGGACGCCGGCTGCCGCGCAGGCTCAGTCCGGCCTGCGCATCGTCTTCATGCCTGCCCCCGAGTATCGGTTGAACGAGAAAGCCGTCTTCCGCCTCCGGGCCGAAAGCGACCAGCCCATCGTCAGCGTCAGTTTTTTCCTGCGCACGCCCGACATCGTAGAGACCTTTGTCGGCGAGGCGACCTTCCCGGCGGGCAACACCCGCATTGAGGCCGTCTACGAGCTGTTGCCAGACCGTCGCCAAATCCGCTTATTTGCGCCGGTGGAGTATTGGTGGGTAGTGCGGGACGCCGCTAACCGCGAGATTGAGTCCGCGCGCCAGCGTTTCATCTATACCGATAACCGCTTCAGCTGGCAATCGCTGAGTGAAGGCCCGCTCACGGTGCACTGGTACGAGGGCGAGCGCGAGTTCGGACAGCGGTTGCTGGACATCGCCCGGGCCGGGCTGCGCCGGGCCAACCGCGACCTGCTGCTGCCCGCCGAAAAGCTGCCGCCGGCCATCAACATCTATGTGTATTCCGATTTGGAAGCAGCCCGCCCTGCACTTAGCGCTTCCGGTCGCCTGTGGGCCGATGGCCACGCCAACCCGATGTTCGGTGCGGTTGTCGTCGCCGGCTCACTCGACGGCCTGAACGGCCTGCCGCGGCTCGATAACGAAATCCCTCACGAGCTGGCGCACCTGCTCATCTACCAAATCGCCGGAGCGAATTATCGGAACGTCCCCCAGTGGCTGAACGAAGGCCTGGCGATGATGGCCGAATCGGCGCCCGAGGCGCTGGCCGCCAGCCGGCTGGCCAACGCTCAACAGGCCGGGGAACTGCTGCCGCTCCAAAGCCTGTGTGTGCCCTTCCCCGCAGACCCGGCGCAGGCGCAGCTCGCCTATTTTCAGAGCGAGTCGGTAGTGCGTTACATCCAGAGCAACTACGGCTCCAGCAGCCTGAGGCGCCTGCTCGAGGCCGCCGCCGACGGCCTCGATTGCAACGCGGTGGTGCAACGTGCCCTCGGCTTTCCGCTGGCCGAGCTGGAACGCCGCTGGCGCGAACAGACTTTCAGCGCGAAGGAAACAACTCCACTGCCAAGCGGTATCTGGGCTTCATATCTGCTGCTGACGGCGCTGGTGACGTTCGGCGCCACCGCCTTCCTGATGCTGACGCTCTTCTGGCGACCTCGGGCGCGCATGATATAATCGCCGCAGCTTTCAACAGCCAGCCTTAATCGGCTGGCTTTTTTTGAACAACGGCGCTTCACGAAAGCCTTCCCGGCCTGCAGAGCACAGCTTCGCGGGCGAGGCGCGCGCGCCTTTCGTGACGTAGTGCGTATGGAGACTTCACCCATTTGCCTGCATGCCAAAGTGTACGGCCTTGTGCAGGGAGTCAACTTCCGCTATTACACTATGCAGCGCGCCCAACGGTTGCGCCTGACCGGCTGGGTACGCAACCGGCCGGATGGCTCCGTCGAGGTCAAAGCGGAAGGGCCGCGAGCGGCGGTCGAAGAGCTGTTGGCCTTCTTGCATCAGGGACCACCCTCTGCGCAGGTCGAGCGAGTCGAGGCCGAATGGCTGCCGGCCTCCGGCGCTTTTCGTCGCTTCGACGTACAACTCTAACCATGAGCCTGACGCCGGTGCAGCGCGCCTGGGCGGTGTTGTGGGCCGCCTTCGTTTCGTTTTGCCTGTTGACCTATGGCGTGGCAAGCGGCGTGCCCTGGCTCCTACAAAACACTACCGCCGAGCTGCGCCTGGAACTGGGCGGCAGCGACACACAGTTTCAGCGCCCTGGCCTGAACATCCTGGAAGTGATCAACGGGCCGCCGGTGACGCTCCCCGTCGGCTCCATCATCCTCACCGACTTGAACGCCCAGGCCAACCTGCAAATCGTTGTACCGAACGGGGACGTGACACTGGCGACCGTGCAGATTTACGGCGACTCGCGTGTGCAGGTGCAGGCCGCTGACCGGCCGCGTTTCCCAGAATACAGCGACCTACCCTATTACATCCGGCTGAGAGTCGAGCGTGGCCGCATCCGTGTGCTGAGCGCCAACGGCTTGCCGCGCCCTGTGAATATCGAAGTGTACTCTGCGCCGGATGTCCTGACCGTGCTCGACCAGCCCGGCAGCAACGCTTCGATCGAGTCGTCGTTCCTGCGCACCACCGTTTCGGTGCGCGAGAGCCAGGCGGCGGTCACCACTCCGCTCTCCGGCACGCTGACTCTGCGCTCTGAACAGCGCGCCGACGTAACCGACAGCGGCGCCATCATCGGCCCACTGCCGACCGAACGCAATCTGATTCTGGATGGCACATTCGAGCGCCCACTGGGAGAGGTGTGGAAAGTGGAGCAGCGCGCCGATAGCGGACGGCCGCTGGGCGAGGTGCGAGTACAAACGGTGGAGGGCCGGCGCTCGATCAACTTCAGCCGGGCCGATAACAGCTGGGGACAGGTCGGCCTCACACAGGAACTCAACGTGGATGTGCGGGATTTCACCTCGCTGCGTTTACAGTTGGATGTGTATCTCACGTCACAGAGCCTATTCAACTGCGGCGCGCTCGGCACCGAGTGCCCGGTGATGGTCAAAATCCGCTATCTGGATTTCAACGGTTCGGAGCAGGGATGGCTGCAAGGTTATTTTGACCGGGGCCGGTTGATTGAAAGCCAGGGCCAGTTCGGCCTGTTCACCTGCCCCTCATGTTCCGAGATTACCGAGCAGCACATCCCCATCGAAACGGGCCAGTGGCTGACGCTGGAAGCGCCCGGCAACGGCAACCTACTGGCACTCATGCGGGAGCGCGGCATCCCGGCAGCCCTGCTGCGCTCGATTACGATTTATGCCGCCGGCCATCAGTTCAACAGCAACGTCGCGCAGATTCAGCTGCTGGCCTCCGACTAAATCTCAAAAAGGTGAAGGGGCTTTAGGGAGACACGAATGAACACGGATGGCAACGAATGGACACGAAAAACATTCGTGGTCGAAAATTCGCGCCTATTCGTGGCTCAAAAGCAGATCGCAGGCGCGACTTGGGGAGACACGAATGAACACGAATGGCAACGAATGAACACAAAACATTCATAGTTGAAAATTCGTGCCCATTCGTGGTTGAAAAGCAGATTGTAAGCGCGACTTTAGGGAGACACGAATGAACACGAATGGCAACGAATGGACACGAAAATATTCGTGGTCATTCGTGGTTGAAAATTCGTGCCCCTTCGTGGCTCAAAAGCAGATTGCAGGCACAACTTTGGGGAGACACGAATGAACACGAATGGTAACGAATGGACACGAAAAACATTCGTGGTCGAAAATTCGCGCCTATTCGCGGCTCAAAAGCAGTCCAGTGGTTCTTTGATGAGTCGCTACAGGAGCTACACAACAGCGCGTCGGGCCACCGCTGCCACGATGGGAGTGAGCATGCCGCGCTCGTCGCGCCAGGCCTCGTGCGAAAAACCCGCAGAAGCAGATGAGACGAAAGCAAAGGCCGCGCCCAGGCCCGGCTCGCCGCGCAGCATCTGGTAGTAGCGGGCGTATTGCTCACCCTTGACTTCCAGGCTGGTGTGCGGCGTCGGGTTGCTGAACTCGGTGATGAAAAGCAGCTTCTCAGGGTAGCGCCGGCGATACTCACGCCAGCCTTGCCCGCCGCTCAGCGCGTTCATCTCGGTTTCGTCGCGCCAGTAGCAATGAATGCAGAGAAAATCCGCCGCCTGTACTGCGTCCGCAGCTTCGTCGAGGAAGCGCATATCGTTGGTGCGCTCCGGCATGGGGAAGCCGTCCGGCGAGAGGCCTGGCCAGCCGAACAACGCCTGCGGGAAGAGCGCCTTCAGCCCGCGCCGCACCGCCAACCACCATGCGCCGAACTCGCGGCCGTTCTGCCAACTCAACGTCCAGCCTTCCAGCTTGAGGTTCGGCTCGTTGTGAATCTCATAGTAACGCACACCGCGCTCGTAGAAGCCGCGCATATCGCCCGCCATCCAGCTGACGAAGTCATCGGCGCTGACCACACGGTTCCTGAAATCGGCGAAGAGCCGCACCAGGATGAACATCTGCGGGTGGATGGCGCGGAGCCGGTCCACGTCTTCAGGCGCAGCAGTGGTGAGCAGCTTGACGGCCTCCAGCCGCGCCTGCGCCACAACTTCAAAGTCCGCCGCCTCCATCCGGCCATCCGCCCGCCCATGGATGCCGGCTAAGCAGCGGCCTGGCGGCCAGAGGCGCCCAAAGTCGAAGACGGACGCCAGCGGAAGGTAGCGGTCTTTGGCTTCGATCCGGCGACGCAGCGCCACGCGCAACTCTGCCGGGTTCTGCGCCGGCACAACGTCCAGCTTTAGGCGAGGATACCGTTGCCGAAACCAGGCGACAATGTCGCCCTGTTCAGGATAACCGCCCGGCACGTTCACAATGGTAACGGTCAGCGGGGCGAGCGGATACAAGGCCGCGCTTTTAGGGTCATCGGTGAAGTTTGGCCCGAAGGTTAGCACGTACTCGCGGACGGCTTCCACCCAGCGGTAATACTCGACCTTGGGCAGCAGGATGACTTGATACTCAGACATGGCATCTCCGATGATAACTCAACTGTTGGAAATGAAGGCGCGCCGGCCCACCACCTCGGCGATGCCTACATCGTTGCCCGCTTCGTCACGCCAGGCCCAGCGCGATGACTCTTCAAGGTTGGAGGTGGAAACAATGTAGGCAAAGGCCGCGCCCAGTCCGCGCACGCGCCGCAGGGCGCCGTAGTAGCGTGCGTATTGCTCGGCCACGACGGGTTTAGGCTGCTGTGGGTTACCGAACTCGGTGATGAACAGCAGTTTATCGGGGAAGCGCCGCCGGTAGAGCACAAAGCCGAAGCCCTCACGCTCGTCGGTGATCTCGCGCTCGTTGACCCAGTAGGCGTGCACGCCGATCCAGTCCGCCTCGCGCGCGGCGAACTCGGCCTGCGCCAGGAAGACCGCCGAGTCGAAACGCCCAACGGCTTCCTGCGAAGGGCCGGGCGAGAGTCCGGGGATTCCGAAGCGTGCCTCAGGAAAGCGCCGGCGATACAGGTCGCGCACGCGCAGGAACCACTCGCCGAATTGCCGCCCATCCTGCCAGCTCGCGCCGAAGCCCTCCAGCCGCAGGTTCGGCTCGTTGTGAATTTCGATGTAGCGCACGCCCGGGTCGGCGTCGTATAGCCGAGCGATGTCGTTGACGGTGAACTCGAAGAACTCCTGCGGCGTCACCACCCGCCCCTCGCCGAAGTTCAGGAAGGCGCGCACCAGGATGAACGTCTCCGGGTTCCAGGCGCGCAGCCGCTCGACCGAGGCCATCGTCGCAGTGGAGAGCAGCTTGACGGCCTCGACCCGCGCCCGCTGGATGACCGCATGGTCGGCGTCCTGCAGCTCACCGTCCGCACGCCCATGTAGGCCGATGAGACAACGGCCCGCCGGCCAGAGCTCCAGCCAGTTCGGCTCGGTGTTCGGCTGGCCATAGCGCAGGCCGGTGAAGATGCGCACGTTGAGGATGGTGCTGAGCAGGTCAGGCGACTCGACATTAATGATGTCCAGCTCGATGGCCGGGTTGGCTTGGCGAATGGTGATGATCAGGTCATCGGGCCAAAATGAGGGGTTGACGATGGTGACGTGGTGATAGCCGCGCCAATCCACGCGCGAGGGGTCGCGCGAGAAGTGCACGTCTGGGTAGAAGCTGGCGTAGGCCATGGCTGCTGCGCCCCAGGCGGAGGCCTCCGCTGCGTTACGCGCCGGCAGCAGAATCAGCTGATAATCGGGGAGGAGGGGGAAGGTCATCTAAAGGAAGAAGGAAGTAGGAAGTGTGTGACTACTTTCTATCAGCTACTTTCTATTCTCAAAACCCCAGGCCGCGCTCTTTGAGAGAAACGAAACGGTGGCGCCCGATGATGAGGTGATCGAGCAGCTCGATGTCGAGGAGCTTGCCGGCCTCGGCTAGCATGCGGGTCAAGGCCACGTCTTCGGGGCTGGGGCTGGGGTCGCCGCTGGGATGGTTGTGCACGACGATGATTCCGGCGGCGTTGACCTTGATGGCTTCGCGGAAGACTTCGCCGACTCGGACGAGCGCGGTGTTGAGCGAGCCGTGATAGACCTCCAGCGGTTTACCGATGACGCGGTTGCGCGTATCGAGCAGGATAGCGTAGAGATACTCCTGCGTCTCGCCGGAGAGCTGGTACATGAGTAGGTTGGCCGCGTCCGCCGGAGAGTGAATGATCGGGCGCTCGTCGGCCGTATCGGCGGCAATGCGCCGCCCCAGCTCGATGGCGGCCACCAGCTGCGCGGCTTTGGCCTCGCCGATGCCCTTGAGTGCGCATAAATCAGCGACGGTGGCGCGCTGCAACCCGGCCAGTCCGCCGACCTCGCTCAACAGGCGTTCGGCCAGACGCACTGCATTCTCCCCCTCAACGCCGACTCGCAGCAGGATGGCCAGCAGTTCCGCGCTGCTCAACGCCTTCGGCCCGACTTGCACTAATCGCTCACGTGGACGGTCACTGCTGGGCAGATCGGCGATGCGAGGGCAATAGTTGCTCATTGTGGATTTTGGATTTTGGATTGGCGGAATTATAATCGTGGCCACCTATGCCACTCAATCTCAACACTCTGGCAGACGCTGTAACGCTGGCGGCGGCCTTTCTGGGAGCCTTTCTGGCCGCGCTCTGGCTAAGCCTCATCATCTGGACGTATCGTGACATGCGCGCGCGCAGCCGCGACGGGTTCGCCGCCGTGCTCGCTGCTGCGGTGGTCGGCGTTCTCACCCTGCCTGGCCTCATCATCTACCTCATCCTGCGCCCGCCTCGCACGCTGGATGAAGCCTATGAACAGAGCCTCGAGGAAGAAGCGCTGCTACAGGAAATCGAGGAAAAGCGCGTCTGCCCTGGCTGCGGTCGGCAGGTAGACGAGGCCTGGATCATCTGTCCCAGCTGTCTGACCAAACTAAAGAAGCCCTGCAACTACTGCGGCAAGCTAATGGACTTGCCCTGGAACGTCTGCCCGTACTGCGCCAAGCCGGTGGAAGGCAAACCGGTACCGGAAGAGGTGTCCGCAAGCGGATAAAGCTGACCGTTCGTCCCCCACGTCTTCAGTCCTTCGAGATACACCGGGTCACTGTAACGCGAGAGTGCAGAGGCGGCGAAATCCGGCAGCGACGCGCCGGTGATGTGCGCGGCGAGCATCTCGCCGGCAGCAGGCGCGGCCATCAACCTGTAACCTGCGAGCGCGCCGAGGATATACGCGCCGCGAATCGGCAGCGGCCCGATGAGCGAGCGATTCTCCCTCGTTCGTGTGTAATAACCTTTGGTGCTAGTTTTAGAGAGCGAACTCGGCGATGGACATCGGGTGAGGCATGGCATCTGGGCGAAGAGATAGTTACACCAATCCTGATGGGTCTCCAATAAACGGAGCAAACGGGTGCGTTCGGACAAGGTTCGGTCTCCAAACCAGTCGCCATCGTCGCGCTTCAGC
>JANWXR010000560.1 GCA_025057205.1 Anaerolineales bacterium
CGGTAATCTGCTGCTCGATCGGCTGCTCGGCGCGGAGCTGCGCTGGACGGGCAACCGCCCGCGCGACGAGGTCTTCGCCGAAGTGGTCGCGGCGGAGCGCGACGCCGGCCGGCGCGTGTACGCCATCCCGCTCGGCGGCTCCACGGCGCTGGGCGCAGCCGCCTATGCCGCGGCGATGCTCGAACTCGCGCAGCAGCAGCAGGCGCAGCACGTTGCGTTCGACCGCGTTGTTTTCGCCTCCAGCTCGGGCGGCACGCAGGCGGGCTTGGTGGTCGGCGCGTCGTTAAGAGCAGCTCGCGGCACGCAAGCGTTTACCGGCGAGTTGCTGGGCATCAGCGTGGACCTGGCCGAGGCCGAGCTGAAAGCGCTGGTGGCCGACCTCGCTACTGCCACGGCGACGTTGCTGGGGATGCCGCGCGTGTACTCGCCGGTGGGCATTCACGTCAACGCCGATTATCTGGGCGAAGGATACGCGGTCATGGGCGAACCGGAACGTGAGGCGATCGAGCTGTTCGCCCGCTGCGAGGGCCTGCTGCTCGACCCCGTGTACACGGGCCGCGCCGCTGCCGGCCTGCTCGACCTGATCCGGCGCGGCG
>JANWXR010000561.1 GCA_025057205.1 Anaerolineales bacterium
GTTCATTCGTGTACCCCATTCGTGTTCATTCGCCCTCATCCGTGTTCATTCGTGTACCCCATTCGTGTTCATTCGCCACCATTCGTGCCCATTCATGTTTCACCATTCGCGTTTCATTTGCGCAATTCGATGCCAAAAACCTGCATCGAATTACGCGAATTGGCGCGAAAGGCAACCCCAACTGAGTTTATCTCTCTCTTATCCGTATCCATTCGTTTTCATTCACCCCCATTCGTGTTCATTCGTGTCCCTCATTCGTGCTAATTCGTGCCCTTCATTCGTGTAACCATGCGCTGGCTGGCCGTTGACCCCGGCGACAAACACCTCGGCGTAGCCGTCTCCGACGCAACCGGCCTGATTGCCCGTCCCCTCGCCACGCTTCGCCATCAGTCTTACGCCGAGAGCGCCGCCCGGCTGGTGGCCCTCGCCGACGAGCACAATGTCACCGGCATCATCGTCGGCCTGCCGCTGGATGAGGACGGCGAAGTGGGGCCGCAGGCGCGCAAAGCCATCCGCCTGGCCGAGGCCATCCGTGCGCGCACCAACCTCACCGTCATCCTGCACGACGAAAGCCTGTCTTCGCGCACCGCCCAGGC
>JANWXR010000562.1 GCA_025057205.1 Anaerolineales bacterium
TCCGACCGGATCGCCGTGATGTACAAGGGCCAGATTTTAGCCACGCTCGACGCCGCGCAGGCGACGCGCGAACAGCTGGGCCTGCTCATGGCCGGCATCACGCAGGAGACGGTCGGATAGAAAGTAGAAAGTGGAAAGTCAGGAATTCTCTACTTTCTACTTCTCTACTCTCTACTCTACTAACCATGCTCGCCCTGTGGCTCGAAAACCAAACCGTTGCCGTACGCGAGATCGCCGTGCCCTCCCCGCCGCCGGGCGAAGTTCTGATACGCGTGCTCCGGGCCGGCATCTGCAACACCGATCTCGAACTCATACGCGGCTACTACCCCTACACCGGCGTCCTTGGGCATGAGTTTGTCGGCGTCGTTGAGTCCGAGGGCGAGTGGCACGGGAAGCGCGTCTGCGGCGAGATCAACGCCGTGCCGCCCGGCTGCGACTGCCCGCCCTGCCGGCGCGGCGACCGCACCCACTGTGACCGGCGCACTGTGCTCGGCATCGTCAATCGCCCCGGCGCTTTTGCCGAGTACCTCACCTTGCCCGTCGAGAACTTGCACGCCGTCCCGGATGCGGTCTCCGATGAACAGGCCGTTTTCA
>JANWXR010000563.1 GCA_025057205.1 Anaerolineales bacterium
TAGAAGTTGAACCCGGCACGCTGGCCCCGGTGCCTAAGCTGGGCCGCATACCTGTAGGTGCGTTCGCTGAGACGAGCGTTGCAGAGGTCGTTGCGCAAACCGGCGTGCGTGAGCAAGAGGAGGATGCCGGTGCAACTATCGAGACAAGAGCGATTGAAGAAGTCATGCCGGATATAGCCGAATCTGCGCCGTCCGACGTGAGTAAGCTGGAGAAAGACGTCGGTGCCGGGATAATAGTTGAAGAGGTCGCGCCGGCCTCGGACGAGCAGGCAACAGGAGTTGCGCCTATGCCCAAACCGGGGCCGCCCGCGAAAGTTCTGCCTGCTACACCGACGCCTGCCACGCTTCCGCCGGGCCGGGATTTGCCCGAGGCAAGAGAAGCCGCTGCTGCTCGCCGGGCTAAGTCGCCGCCCAAACCTGTCACCCGTCTGCAGCCCGGTCGTATCGAAGACCGCTCACCTGTGCGCCGTCGTCCTGCCATCGGCTTGTCTCCTAACATGCTCGTTCGCGGCCGCTATCGCGTGATGGGAGAAATCGCCGCCGGTGCGTCAGGCGCCGTCTATCGAGCCTATGATGAGACTGAAGAGCGGGAT
>JANWXR010000564.1 GCA_025057205.1 Anaerolineales bacterium
CTTGGCTATGAACTTCTTGATCCCCTCTCGAACGCTTTTTCTCATCCTTCCGGCTGGAAAGGTTTCATAGCAGTAGATACAGCGAAAATTACATTCCTCCGTCGGCAGGATGATCAGGTGAAGGCGACTCTTATCTTCTTGTATCGTGTGGTACGCTTTTTTAAGCGCTTGCCACTCATCCTTCCCCTCCGGCACCAGAAAACCGCCCTGTTTCAGGTCGCCTACTATTCCCTCGAGTGGTGCTCTGTGCCTCGCACCTCGTCTGAGCGCACTCCGTGCTGCTCCAGCCTTATCCGCCGGCACCACACCAATGGCGCCCGTCATAGAACAGTAGAGTATGAGCGACCCATCCTCCCTCGTTCTCTGAGCCATAAACCTGGTTGGAACGTACACCTCTTCGCTCACCCCTACCTCCCGACGAGGATAGCTGCCGTTATCTTTCACGTGATTAGCCATGGGCCTCCAACCTGAGGCGGCGCGGCAAGAAATTCTTGGCCAACCTCTTCTTTGCTTAACTAACTCACCTTACGCAGTTTTGCGTAAAATCAGCCCATGAAAAACAGCAAACTCTTCGACCTGTACAGTGATTATCT
>JANWXR010000565.1 GCA_025057205.1 Anaerolineales bacterium
CCTGCTGGCGATCCTGCCGTTTTACCTGCCGCTGCTTGGCGTGGACCTGCGCGTTGTGCGCGTGTTTCGCCTGGCTCGCCTCTTCCGCGTAGCCAAGCTGGGGCGCTACGTGGAGAGCCTGCAACTGTTTGGGCATATCTGGCAAAACAAGCGGGACGAGCTGATCGTGACTTCGGTGCTATGGCTGTTTCTGCTCATCACCTCGGCCTCGCTGATGTACTACGCCGAGCATGACGCACAGCCGGAGGCCTTCTCCAGCGTACCGGCGACGATGTGGTGGGCTATCACCACGCTGACGACGGTGGGATATGGCGACATGTATCCGGTCACGCCCGTGGGACGTTTTCTCGGAGCGCTCGTGGCCGTGCTGGGCATCGGCCTGTTCGCGCTGCCCACCGCCATCCTCGGCGCCGGCTTCATCGAAGCCATTCAGGAGCGGAAGCGCAAGCGCGTCTGCCCGCACTGCGGCCAGCCGCTTGAATAGCCCCTCGACCCCAAGGCGGTTCGCTATCGCATCGCCCGCAGCGCCACGAACTCAAATGCGATGTTGGCGGCCAGCAGGGCGGTGATGTCGCCGTGGTCGTATTGAGGG
>JANWXR010000566.1 GCA_025057205.1 Anaerolineales bacterium
CGATCTTCGGGCGCACCGGCCTCAAAGGCGAACAGCGTCAGCCCCGAGCGTAGCTGTACCTTGCGCGCATATGGGGCCAGCGCCGGCCAAGGTTCCATTGGTCTTTGAAACTCGGACATTGAACGTTAACCGCGAAGCCGCGAAGAACGCGAAGTTTTTCCCTTCGCGTTACCCTTTGCGTTCTTCGCCTCTTTGCGGTTCCATTCTTCACCGCGAAGCCGCGAAGAGCGCGAAGTTTTTTCTTCGCGTTACCCTTTGCGTTCTTCGTCTCTTTGCGGTTCCACTTCTCACCGCGAAGCCGCGAAGAGCGCGAAGTTTTTTCCCTTCGCGTTACCCTTTGCGCCCTTCGCCTCTTTGCGGTTCCATTCTTCACCGCGAAGCCGCGAAGAACACGAAGTTTTCTCCCTTCGCGTTACCCTTTGCGTTCTTCGTCTCTTTGCGGTTCCATTCTTCACCGCGAAGCCGCGAAGAGCGCGGAGTTTTCTCCCTTCGCGTTACTCTTTGCGTCCTTCGCGACTTTGCGGTTCCACTTCTCACCGCGAAGCTGCGAAGAGCGCGAAGTTTTTTCCTTCGCGTTACCCTTTGCGTCCTT
>JANWXR010000567.1 GCA_025057205.1 Anaerolineales bacterium
CCCGTTATCAAACTCGATGCCTACTTCAAGCACACACCGAGTCGCATTGGAATTATCAAGGCAGATGTAGAGGGAGCTGAACTAAACGTGCTAAGTGGAGCGTGCGACGTCCTCGCCCGGCATCGGCCAACATTAATTTTGGAGGTTGCCGACCACCTGACCCGGGCTTTTGGCTATCGGCCATCCGATCTCGAAGGATTTCTGAAGAAGTTTGGCTATCGCCTCCACACGCTTGACCGAGAGCGGCTACGACCGATGACAGCAATCGGACAAATCTCCTACGACAATGTGATCTGCTTGCCACCTGAACCTGATTGATATATCTCCGCATGCTTTGCGATCTTGGTGGTGAAACATCCTTTTTACGGTGGACTCTACGCAGTTTTTCACAGAGAAAATCTGTGACTACCTGTGACATCTGTGGAGTCTTTTCAACAGCCGAAAGCTTACTGCGCAAGCAGTTACCTGCAATTTCGGCGGCAAGGTAATGCCACTATCCAAATCTGCGCTCGGTGTCCTCCTCCTAGACCACGCCCCCATCGTCGGCGGGGTGGAGCGCATGATCGGCGAATTGCTCGGCGCGCTGGACCC
>JANWXR010000568.1 GCA_025057205.1 Anaerolineales bacterium
ATCGAAGGGATGGCGCAAATGTCGCGCAGGAAGTGGATGATCGGGTCGCGCTGAGCGGCGACGCGGGCTTTGATCTCAGCAACTAAAGAAGTCATAGACTCCTTTCACCTCGAATGAACACGAATAGATACGAATAAACACGAAACGACTTCTACATCTTGCTAATCCCATCCGTGTTTATCTGTGCCTATCCGTGTCCATCCGTGTCCATTCACCCTCATTCATGTCCATTCGTTCCCCCTATTCGTGTTCCCACATTCGTGTGCATTCGCCCTCATTCGTGCCCATTCGTGTTCCCGTATTCGTGTTCACCCATCAATTCACCGCAAAGGCATCAATCATCTCGTAGGCATCGCCCATCGGGTAGAGGATAGGGCAGGTGCAGCCGCGCTTCACGTACTCCTCCACCTTCGCCCGTGCCTCGTCGGGCGTGCCGGTGGCGCTGATCTTGAGAACAAAGTCGTCGGGGATGTAATCCATCGCCTGGGCGATCTGCTCCTTCGTCGCCGGCCAGCCGAGGATGCTCTGAACCTTCTTGATCACATCGTCGCTCACACCCGAGGCCTTGGCGATGTGCGGCTGCTGGG
>JANWXR010000569.1 GCA_025057205.1 Anaerolineales bacterium
CGCTTCGCTTCGCTCAGCGTCCGCTCAGGGTGCGGCTGACATGTTTTGCATGCACACCCGAAGGGAAGGTCATCGCGCCCCATCTGCCCCAACCGCAAGCCACCGGCCGTCTACACCTACTTCCGCAAATGGCGCCTGGAGGGCACCTGGGAGCGAATCAACGCTGCGCTGCGCGAAGCAGTCACAAGCTAAGCGAGACCCCCAGCCTAGTGCGGTCATTATAGATAGCCAGAGCGGGAAGACGGCCGAAGGCGGTGACGAGCGAGGCGATGAGGCCGGCAAGAACATTGCCGGACGCAAACGGCATTTGGTCGTGGACACGCTGAGGCCGGTCTTGCCGGTTGTCGTCACCGCGGGCAGTGTGCAAGACCGGGATGGCGCTAAAGAAGTGCTGTGCTTGCTGTTTGAGCGCTTCCGGCAGTCGAAAGGTGGGCTGCCGCTTGAAGAAGATTGGGGCCGATGGCGGCTATGGTGGCGAGTTGATCAACTGGGTCAAAGCGACCTTCGGCTGGACGCCGGAGATCGTCAAGAAATTGGGTGACCAAATCGGCTTCCAGGTGCTGCCCAAGCGCTGGATTGTCGAACG
>JANWXR010000056.1 GCA_025057205.1 Anaerolineales bacterium
GATAATCACTGTACAGGTCGAAGAGTTTGCTGTTTTTCATGGGCTGATTTTACGCAAAACTGCGTAAGGTGAGTTACTGGACTCTGGCAATGAGCTGATCTGAACTGGCATGGGTCTTGCCGTAAAGTTATGGTTAGCTAAAGCCAGCTTACGGAGACGACCCATGCCGACCTGGATTGTCACGCACTCGGAGTTTCTGTGCAACTTCCTGACGCCACTGTGGGTGGGCTTTACGCCGGCCCAACTGCGGCATGCGCTCAACGTCAGCGAAGCGCTGCTGGTGTGTACGGCGCGCCACAAGACCCTGGCCGAGCTGACCCGTTGGCTGCGGGTCGAGCATGCCGACGAATACGCCCTGGCCGACTTTTTCCGCGTCAGCCCCTGGTCGGCGGAAGCGGTGCGGGCGGCCATCCTGAGAGCTGTGTTGCAGCTTATCGCGGCCATCCAGGCCAAGACACACTGGCGCTTGCTGTTTGTGAGTGTGGACGACTCCTTGTGCTGCAAGGATGTGGCCACCCACAAGCTCGAAGCGGTCAGTTTGCATTTCGACCATGTGCGGCAGCGTCGGCAGCAGGGCGAGTACACCAACGCTTCCCGCTATGTGGCGGTGCATCTGCGACTTGGCCCGGTGCACTTTCTGTTGAGCTGGCGGCTGTATCTCAAGCGCCAGCAGGTCAAAGCGCTCCATCGGCAACGCCGCGAACGGGGGCTGCCGACGTTGGCCTATCACTCTCTGCCCAATCTGGTGCAGCAGATGCTCGCCGAGCTCGCGCCCCAGCTGCCCCGCGGCTGCACCGTGTATGTTCTGTTCGATGCCTGGTACGCCAGTCATCGCTTGTTCAAGTCTATCCGTGCCCACGGCTGGCATTGGATTTGCGCGGCCAAGGCCAATCGCCGCTTGGACACTTATGCGCTTGCCGAGTGGTGGCAGCACCTGGGCCATCAGCCCATCGAGCGTGTGACCCTGCGCTCGAGCAAAGGCAGCCGCACCTATGCCACGCGCCATCGCGTCGGTCGGCTGCACCGCTATCCCGACCCGGTGAAAGCGGTCTTCTCCAAACGGAACCGCCGCGACACCCGGCCGGCTTACTTCTTATGCTCGGACACCCGCCTGAGTGTCCGCTGCATCTTGAAGTATTACAGCTTCCGCTGGCAAGCCGAAGTGGACAACTTCTTTCTCAAAGAGCGCCTCGGCCTGGCCGACTATTGCCTGCAGTCCTGCGAAGCCATCACCCGCTGGCCTGCCTTGGTATTCGCCGCCTATGCCTTTCTCCAGTTCCAGCGGGTGCGGCCGTTGCTGGACGACCCCAAGGCAACCCTTCCGCCGCTGGGCGACGTCTTGGCCGACCATCAACGTTGGCATGGTCGCCAGATGCTCCTGCATATCGCCCGCCTGGTGCGGCAAGGCTTGAGCGACGCCGAACTGCTGGCCGAGCTGATGCCCTAAACGTTGCGCTTTCCCAGCGCCAACGGCAACCGGCTAACTCGCCTTCGGTCGAAGGCCATCGCTGCACGTCTGCTCGCAGCCTAACTCAACCCGTGCTTGACCCCGCAGTTGCCAGAGTCCAGTCAACTGAGTCGCGTCGGCCCCGTCTATGCCCATGCGGAAAATCTCGTAGTTTGCGCCTCTCGCCTGCTGTGCCCACAGAATACTCTGCCCGTCCGGCGTCAGCGAGGCCTACCAGTCGCCAGCGTCGTTGTGGGTCAACTGAGTGATGCTCATATCCGCCAGACGAAGCAGGCAAATCTCGTCGTCGTTGCCGTCGAGGCCGGTGAAGACGATCTTGCCGGTGAGCGCAGGGTTTGGCCTCAGGGTGGGCGTCAGAGACGGCAGGACGGGGGTGAGGGTGGGCGGGAAGAAGGGCGTGGGCGGCGCAGTGGTAGAAACGGCTGGCGGGGAGAGAGATGGGGCCGATCCGAGGACGACGGCGGTCACGCCGAGCGGCGAAGGTGCCGCCCCTCGCAGCCAGTGCGCTAGGCCTAGCCCACCCAGAACGCCACAGCCGACCACGCCCATGACCGCCGGCAAAATCAATAACGCGCGAGACCGAAACATAGGCCTCTAAGCACTCTTCGCCCGACCGAGAAATCGTTAAAGCTTCCGCCGGCCGGACGCGCATACTTAAGAAGCGATCGTCGGTTGCCAATCGCTGGTCTCTATTCTATACTCCCGCTCACGCTCACCTTGCCTGTCAACCGCTTGAGCGCAGGAGTCTCAGCTATGTCTGACCAGCTCATTGCTGTCACTACCGCCAGTACGAACGCGACTCGCCTGCCTGAAATCTCGCCCGAAGAAATGGCCAGCCTGTTTCCGGAGCGCACTTCGCCGGACGCCCTGGCCGCTGCAGAGTCCGATCTGGATACCGGATTCGAGGCGACAATGCGACCCTATGTGACCTTGCCGGAAGCGGAGGCCACCCGTACTGTGGCGGAGACGGTGGCGGCTGCGGCTCCCGCCGGCACACGCCCGACTGGCAATCAGATGTATGATCCCGAAATCAGCTTTTACGGCATTGAAATTAAACCGGAGGAGATCGGCCCGCAGGCGGAGAAGTATGAAGCGGCCGCCGCGCTTGAAGCCAGCGCCGAGCTGGTCAATCTGTTCATCACTGAGGATCTCTTGAAGAGGACGTGGAGCAAGATCGAGGCGCTGGAGAACGAAATCGCAGTCAGCCGCGAGATCAGCACGGCCGTCGGTTACGTCCTGCTGGCTCGGCTGCGCGCGGCGCGCAACTACCTGCTGCACAACCGTGATAAGTATGAAGAAGCGCAGCAGGAGGTAGCCCAAGTGGATTTCCGCTTTACGCGCATCCGCAAAATTGGGTGGTTCGAGAAGCCGCCCCTGATCTTTGGCTGGTTGGTCTTGGTTACCGCGGTGCTGGTGATTGTGGCGGCCTGGGGCGCGGGTCAGCTGGGCGGCCTAGAAGCTGTGCTACAACAGATGGGTGGCCAAAACGTTTCCACAACCTCAACCCTGTCCTTCCTAATCGCAATTTGGGCCGGTGGGCTGGGCGGAGTGACTGTCGGGTTTTACTCATTGTGGCGGCACGTTGCGCAGCTCAAGGACTATGACCCGGAGTTTGCGCTTTGGTACTATGTGAACCCGATCATGGGTCTGCTGCTGGGAGTGTTCGTCTTCATGTTCTGTAATGCTAACCTGGTGCAGTTCACCACCAACTGGGCCGTCTTCCTGTTGGCGTATGCCGTGGGCTTTCAGCAGCAACTCGTGTTTGGCCTCCTCAACGGAATCGTCAAGCGACTGCTGCCTTCGAAGTCGGAGGTCGAGCCCGCTGGCCAGAACCCCTAAAGAACCGGGCGTCATGGCTCTTAGCGGGTTTCAAGGAGGTCGACCATGTACGCGCCAATGCTTCGGTTGCTCGCTTCCTATCCGCGCCACCGGTTGCAGCTCTGAGTGTCGTGGGGGGAACCGTGCAATGTTGGGGGGCGTCAGGGGGAGGCAGGCATGTTGTGTCAAATCCCATAAGCCGCTGGAGGTATTCCATGAGGAACTTCGTTTTGTTGACCCTTGCGCCGCTGCTGGCGGCTTGTGCGCCGCTGACCCTTCCTGAACCCATCATGTCCCCCAGCCAGCCTGACTTCACAACTCTCTCACCTAAAACCGCGACGTTACCCCCTGACAATTTGCCCCAACCGACGGCGACTCCCTGGCCTCCAGCCAATGCGCTCACGCCTGCGCCGCAGATGACGCGCCGCCTGCCGGTGCCGCTCACCATGCCGCCTACCCTGGCGCCCGTCGTCGGAGAACTACCGGCGACGCTGCGCGAGAGCATCGAGGCGGACCTGGAACAGCGTAGCGGCGTAACGCGTGCGGCCTTCACTTACGTGCGCGCCGAGGCCATGGTGTGGAACGATGGCTCTTTAGGTTGCCCGCAGCCTGGCATGGCCTACACCCAGGCCCTCGTCCCCGGTTACTGGGTTGTGATTCGCGTGGGCGACGCGGAGTTTGATTACCGCGTTGCTGAAAGCGGCTACTTTATCCTCTGCGAGCCGAGGCGTCTCGGGCCGTGACCTATTGAGGAGGCGATGTGAATCACCCAGGCATCGCGCGCAGGGTCTGCCGCACCTGAACGGGACGGGCGGCCCTTCTCCAGACACGGCGCATTTGTAAACAGCCGTAAGCTAAACTCAGACGGGCTGGTTCCTGCCGTTCCCCGGTCGGTGATCAGTTGCGCTGTTTGGTGCGACATCGCCTCCTTCTGACCAGAAGCGGTCGCCGCCGGCCACGACTGCAATTCCCATCCGCTCTGTCGGTGATCTAGCCGGAGTTGTACCCGTCATGGGCATTCCACGCCGACGGCCCGGCCGTAATCGGTGGGCGTCAGGCCGAGCTGCTCGGCGCAGGCCACCAAGCCGAAGTTGCTGTTCTCCAGCGCATGCTCGACGTAGATACGCACCGTGCCGATGCCGGTCATCAGGTTGCGCAATCAGACCACGTTGCGGCCATCACTCACGTTCGGCTGGCTCAGATCGGCGTTGAACATCCGATCGAGGTGGTTTGGAGGTGATACGTGCCGGGAAGCAAGCACGGCGTGCTCGTGGTGGCCTGCCGGGTGAGCGCCTCGGCTATGTGAGACGTACTCGGTATATTCTTTTGATGACGTTCGGACTGCGTTGCCCGAAACGTTATGCCGGCTTGAGCCGAAAGTCAAGAAACCGAATAGGTAAGAGGCTGGTGTGCACGCAAAGGTTGTCAGGGAGGGCGCTGCCCCTTCGACTGCTGCTTTGGCTTCGCTTGCTGTCTGCTCAGGGCGCGGCCGACACGCTTTGCGTGCACACGAAGGCTATCTAACTTCGACCTGGTACAGAATCCCTAGTCTACAATCTCCAATCTCCAATCTTCAGTCTTCAGTCTCGGGTCTTTAGTCCCCAATCTCACTCTTTACTCTATCCCTCTTCACCGCTGCACCAGCGGCAGGAACATCTCGTAGGCCGGCAAATCCCAGTTGACGACCTCCGATATCTCCGCGGTTGAAAGTCCGCTGAGCAGCACCTCCGATTTGCGCCAGAGGGTGCTGTAGTGCGCGGCCTCGGTTCGTGCGGTCTCGTTGCTGCTCGCCAGTTGGTGATAGAGCAACAATCGGCGCGTCGCCCCGGCCGGGACGGTCAGGTTGAAGGTGACGCCGACGCCGTTCAGCCCGGTGGAGTTGGGATCGAGTTCGTCCAGCGGGTCGAGGAAGACGCGGGTGGCAACGCTCGCAGGCAGAGTGTGCGGGCTGCCCGGCCCGGCAAAGACGTGCACGTTGACAGGGTTGCGCAGCGGCTGGAGGTCTTCGCTGGTGATAGCCCAACGGTCTTGAATGGATAGCAGGGCATCGCCGCTGCTAGTGCCGCCATCCGGGATGATGGTCAGGTTGTCTGAGGCGACGTTGTTGAGGATTTGGATTGAGCGCGTGACGTCGGTTGTGCCTGGGTTGTGCAGGCTGATGAGCGCGCGCAGCGCCGGGCGGTCGCTGAGCGCCTGGAATTGGAGTTGAACCGAAAGGCCGGCGGTGATGACCGGCCCGATGGTCAGGCTATTGGCGGTTGCGGTCACCGGCTCGGCTGCGACAAACTGCTGGCCGTCGAGCCAGAGCGTGTACGCCGTGTTGAGCGCAGTGTTCGTGTTGCCGGACAGAAAAGCGGTCTCCAGGCCGAAGCCGGGCCGGCCCGGCTCCAGCTGGTTGAGGGGCGTACTGATGCCGATGGAGTTGTCGAAGGTCCAGCTTGCACCGCCACCGGAGATGGTTATTGGAAAGGATGGGGGCGGCACCATCTGAATATGCGCGTGCAGAGCCGTTGGCCCCAGCGCCAACAAGATGATGAGCATCAGGCTAAGCCAGGTAGTGCGCAGCGAGCGGCGGAACAACGGAGATGTTTTCATGGGCTGTCTCCTCAATGAGCGTGTAGTGTATAGAAAACGAGGGCGCGGAATGCACTTTGCACACTGCGCCCTCGTTGCGTTCCCGGCCGAAGCACCGGGCAAGCTGGCGCCTCGACCGGGAAACGGACGGCGAGGTTAGCGCACGGTGACCAGGCGCGCCTCGTTGTTCGGGGGAGCGCCGGCGCCGCTGCCCGTGAAGAGCAACAGCAGGCCGGTCTCCGGGTTGTTGACTCCGGCCGGGTTGGCCCTCACCCGCAACGACTCCGTCGCGCCCGGGCCGATGGCGTTCACTTGTCCGAGGTAGCGTTCACCGAAGGCCGCGATCGTCATGTTCTCCACCGATGACTTGAGGTTATCAGTGAAGTAATTATCGAACGCGAACACATCAATATCAATCAGTCGCGTGTCGGCGGGGCCGGTCAGGCCGATCTGCGAGCCACAGAGTGTCACCACCGTGTTGCCGCTGTTGAGGATGTGGTCGGTGAAGAACAAGGCCGTGAAGGTAGAGCCGCTTGCCTGCCCGACGAAGAAGGCGTTCCGCCCGTCAGCGGCAAAGCTTCCAATCTCCGACGTGAACCCGATGTAGTCCACGGTGTTGTTCCGGTCGGTGTCGAAGTGGATAGTGAACTTCGCCGGATAGTTGGCATGAGTCTGCCGAGAGTAAGTGTTCAGGGCGAACTGGAAGATGGGCGTGTCCGCTGGGCAGAGGTTGGTGCCGTCGAACGTCCGGACGCCTACGGCGCGCAGCGGGATGGATGGGTTCTGCTCGCCCCTGCCGCCGGCGGCGATATCCGGGCCGGTGCCGATGAGCGAGAAGACCTCGACCGTCGCCGTAGCGACGCCCTGATTGCGCAGGTTGATCGAGCCGGTGCCCGAGCGGTCCAGGCGCACCGAGCTGGGGCTGCGCACGTCGTTGGAGATGCGCGGCAGCACGTGCCAGGGCAAGCTTAGGTTATTGGCGGGGTTGCTGGCGTCGGTCAGCAGCAGGTAGCCGTCGTACTCAAAGACGGTCAGCAGGCT
This sequence comes from Anaerolineales bacterium, assembly GCA_025057205.1. GTDB lineage: Bacteria > Chloroflexota > Anaerolineae > Anaerolineales > UBA6663 > JANWXR01. The sequence goes on from JANWXR010000056.1 coordinate 6,902, forward strand.
ACCGTTGCCGCCCTGCGGGCCAGAGTTCAGCGCCCAGGCACGCAGTTTCGTGCCGTCAATCGTCAGAGTGACGCGGAAGGAGCGCTGGCTGCGGGCCGGCACCCGGATAGAGGCCGGGGCGCTGACGCTGACTGCGCCGTTCGCCATGTCATCGGCGAAGCGGAAGGTCGGCGTGATGTCGTAAGCGATTGGGCGATCACCGTAGTTGCGCACCACCACCGTGCGACGCAGCGTCGTCGTCGGGCGGAAGGCGTCCACGAAGCCGAAGGAGAGCGCCGCGCTCCGATTGTTGAACTCCCAGGCCGCTGCCTTGGCCGCGATGGCGCGGTCTACGCGCACCTCGCCGCCGCCGATGCGGGTGATGGGGGCCAGGGTGCCATCGCCGAAGATCGCCGCACCATTGATGATGTTGCGCTCGGCGGTGTTCATCAGCCGGCTCTTGAGCTCCAACGGTGAGAGCTGCCAGTTGGTCGCGTTCATTAGCAGCGCCGCTGCGCCGGAGACCATGGGGGCCGCGCCGGAAGTGCCGCCGAACGGCCGGGTGCCCGTGCCGGAGCCGGCCACCGCCGAGACCGAAGCGCCGGGCGCGCCGATTTCGGGCTTGATGAGCTGGCCGTACATGATCTGGTTGCCGTAGAACATCTGCCCCATGCTTGGGCCGCGCGATGAGGTGGCCACCATATTGCCGGCGATGCTGATGGCCGAAGCGGGGTCAATGGTGGCGGACTCGCCCACCAGAGCCTTCAGCGTTGTGCCGGCGGCCTGGGTGATGGTGAAGCTGGGGATATTGGGCGTGCCGCCACCAAAGCTGAAGCTAGGCGGGACGTTGCCGGCGACGTTGTTAGCGATGAGGGCCGCCACTGCACCCGCTGCCGCGGCATTGCTCGCCTTCATACTGACCGGGCAGGTTCCGCGATCCATCAACACGATGCGACCTGCCAGCGGTGTGCCCATCCACGGGCTGGCGCCGGCGGCGTTGGTGCAGCCGAGGCGGGTGGCGGCGCTGGTCGTATCGTAGAGGAGCGGCGCGGTGATGGTGTTGGTGAGCGGCGCCGACCAAGTTTGGAGGATCATGCCGATGGTCGTCGTGACCACGACGATGGTATACACCTTATTGCTGGGTACGGTTGTCTGTGCCACCGAGAGGGCGGTGTAGGTCGCCGACGGCGTGCCGACGATGTAGGGCCGGTCTGCGCTGTTGCCCGCCGAGGCGATGGTGAGCACGCCCACCGAGGTGGCCGCATCCACTGCTGCGGAGAGATCATCATCGTAGGCCTGGCCGTACGACGCGCCCAGCGACATGTTGACGATGTGGACGTGATCGCTCAGGTCACCGTCGCCGTTCGGGTCCACGGCGAACTCCATGCCTTGCAGCAACGCCACGCCGCTGCACGACGGGGAGACTGACGAGCAGACCTTGACGGCGTACAGGTCAACTTCGGGTGCCACGCCATTGGCGCCGCCAATAATATCGGCGACGTTGGTGCCGTGGCCGCCGGCGCAGGTATTCGGAGGAGTCAGGCCGGCAGCGCCGCAGTCAATTGGGTCGGGGTCGGGCGCCAGTGGGCCGTTGGGCCACGCCTCACCAACGAAGTCGTAGCCGCCGACTACGCGGGCGGTGGGGAAGAGGCCGTCCAGCGTGGTATTGCGCGGATCGGTGGTGGAAGTGCCGTAGGCGGCCTGGTAGTCAGCCAGGGTGCCCGGCCCGCCAAAGGCGACGTGGGTGTAGTCAATGCCGCTGTCGAGCACGGCGACCTTCACGTTCTTGCCGCGGAGCCCGGCTGCCTGCACCGCCGGCGTCGCGCCGATGTAGGGCACGGTCTCGCTCAGGTCCAGCTCATAGTCGCGCACCGGGTTGATGGAGACCACGCCGGGCTGCGCGGCCAGGGCGGGCAGGATGGCGCCATCCACTTCCACCACGACGGCGTTCAAGACCTTAGTTAGGCGCGCCAGCACTTTGGCGGAAGCGTCCAGGCTGGTCATGGCGCTCAGAAAGGCATCCTGCTGTGCGACGGCGGCGGTGGCCACGTCGGCCTGAGACTGCGCCGAAGCGCGCGCAGCAGCGGCTTGCGCTACGGACTCACCGCTTAGGCGCACCACCACCTGGCGTGGGCCGGAGGCGCCGACCAACTCAGGGTTGAGCGTATGGGCGCTGATATCCAGGGTCGCCGGGGCATCGAGTCGCAGTGCTGTGACCGAGTCCGGCGCGGTGCGCGGATTGCCCCCGGACTGAGCGAAAGCCGCTGGTCCGAAGGACAGCGTCAGGCTCAAAATCAGGAGCACGTTGAGAAAGAGGTGGGTTTTTTTCATGGTTCCTGTCCTATATGAAAGGTTTTGAGACGGTCGAGATGATGATTGGGTGTGGAGTAGTTGCTGATTGGGTGAAGTCTCTCCTTTCTTTGGCTGCCGGTGTGTGTTGGCGACGCTAGCGGCCCCAAGCCCTAAGCTCATGCCGGACAGCGCCGGGGTACGGCGGCGCCAGGCAGATCTCAAAGCTCTTTAGCCGATCCCCCATGGCGAAAATTGGGGGGCCGTCGCTTACGTCGGCAAACCTCACGAGGTTGTTCTGGGCGTCGTAGAGCAGGCCGGCGATGACCAGATACTCCGTGAGGCGGTTGCCGGGGTTGCGCAACTGTCCGCGCAGGCAATAAAACTCGTTGTTTATAACCTGGGTGACGTTCTCAAAGAGGAAATCGGTGTGCGGCGCTTCGTCGCGCGGCGTGGCGATCACGCCTAGGTCGGCCCGCGTCAGGCCGGTGGCCTCTAAGACCTGCAGCTCGAACGGCATCTGGCCTCCGGGGGGCAGGACGGTCAGCGGCCAGTATGCGCGCACTCGGTCGTTGCCGGCCACGATCTGGCCTTGCGCGTTGTAGAACGTGCCGGTGAAGTCGCTGATCTCCTGTGCCACACCAGAAGCATTAATCACCTCGCCATAGATGAGCGAATGTCGGCTGTCAAACGGATCCACGCCGAAGGTCAGATTGACAAAGCGCCAGGTCGTAGCCGCGGTAGTGGTCGGCGTGGGTGTCGGCGTTGCGGTTGGCTTGAGGGTAACGGTGGCGCTGGCCTGCGGGCCGAAGGTCGTCATTGTTGTTGACGGAGGAGGGGTCGGCGTCGCACTCGGTGTGACGGTGGCCGTTGCCGTTGGTGCACCGTTGATTGTGGCAAGCGGAGTTGCCGTAGCCATCGTTGGGGCAGATGTCAACTCAGGAGTTTGTGGTGTAGCCGAGAAGAGAACTGTGGTGGGGAAGGTGGTCGGTGAAATTTCTACAGGTGTCATCGTGGGTGAGGGTGAAGGTGAAGAGGCTGGTGCTGCATCGGTCGGTTTGTCTGCCGGCTTGTCCGCGGCGACTGCGGTTACACCGTTTGGAGTGAGTGTTAATCCTACAGGTGTTGCAGCCGAACGCGTGATCCGATTGACCACCATCACGGTTGAGAGAACCACGATTGCAATAGGCGCCGCCAATCCGATCGCTAAACCAACGATGATGGTAGGATTGGTTTGGGGTTTTTGAACTGGCAGACCCGACTTCAATGCTCAGCCTCTGTGATCTAGAATGGCAACAGCGTGCGGCATCTGTGGAGACGTCAGGCGAGTGGTTAGGCAGGTTGGTATATATTAAGGTGGTGCTTGTAAGGTCAGACTCGAACCGCATCGCCTGGGCATCGCTGTCGACGTCACCTGCTTGGCCCTCTAATCCACGCCTGATGGAAGCGCGCGGATCTTATGCTGTTCGTATAGATGCAAATGGCTATACCAATACTAAACCTAGGGCTGGAGCTTGTCAAGAAGAGGAGCGCCCGGAGGCCAGACGATGGTACCAATCTCCTGAGCGGGCCTGAGCAAAGTTTGAACAAGCACGGTGGTGGCGCGCTGATACTCTCTCGCTCGGCCAGGTCTTCTCCGTCATCCTGGGCGTCTCGCTCGGACTGTTCGCCGGTTGGAAACGTAAGACGGCAATTGATATCGACTCGCTGTCCTTCTCGCCGGTGGCTTGGGCGATACCGACCTTCTGGCTGGGCATTATCCTGCTCATGGCGGGCAGCACATGGCTGGGCCTGCCCACCGGCGGAGCGCTCTTGCCGGAGAACCAGGGCAAGCCGTTCTGGCAGACGCTGCCCGACCGTCTGTGCCACCTCATCCTGCCCACGCTTAACTTCACTATCGTTTACCTGGGCGAGTACATGCTCATCATGCGCTCGTCGGTGCTTGAAGTGCCGACTCTTCCACTATCCGCACGAGCTAAGCGGTGGCCAGCGCCAGCGCGTGGTCATCGCCGCCGCGATGGTGCTCCAGCCCGAACTGCTCATTGCCGACGAGCCGGTCTCCATGCTGGATGTGTCGGTGCGGGCGGAAATTCTCAACCTGCTGCGCGACCTGCGCCGGAGCCGCGGCGTCAGCCTGCTCTTCATCACCCACGACCTGAGCACCGTCGCCTACTTCGCCGATCGCATCGCGGTGATGTACCTGGGCCGCATCGTCGAAATCGGCCCGACGCGCGACGTATTGAGTAACCCGCAGCATCCGTACACGAAGGCGCTGCTCTCGGTGGTGCCTGTGCCCAACCCGCGCCTGCGCCGCCGGCGCGTCATCCTGCAGGGCGAGACGCCCAACCCCATCCACCTGCCCTCCGGCTGCCGCTTTCACCCGCGCTGCCCGGTCGCCTTCGACCGCTGCCCGAACGTTGACCCACCTCTGGTAATGGTCGGCGAGCGGCACGCCGCAGCATGTCTGTTGGTGAACGGGCAGTAACTCATCTCTCGCAACTCATGACAACGTACACTACCGACCTTCGTTCCCTGCAAGTGGATTATGCCGGCCCGCGCCTCTCGGTTGCCGTGCTCGGCGAGCGCCTGTTCCGCGTGCGCTTCGCGCCGGACGGCCGGTTCGCGCCGCGCCGCTCGTGGGCCGTTGCCAGAGCCGATGGCGAATTCGCGCCG
>JANWXR010000570.1 GCA_025057205.1 Anaerolineales bacterium
ATTAGCCTGGGCAAGGTCCTGATGCCAGATGTAATGGTCGTTATTGAAAACCTAGACGATCCGGGCCGGATGGCCGATATGATCGTCTCCAACTTGGGCCTGAAGGTGGACGTGACGCAGAGCGTGCTGGAGATCGAGCACCCGCTCGCGCGGCTCAGAAAAGTCAGCGAGATCTTGGCCAAGGAAATTGACGTCCTCTCGATGCAGCAGAAGATTCAGCAGCAGGCCAAGGGTGAAATGGACAAGACGCAACGCGAGTACTTCCTGCGCGAGCAGCTCAAGGCCATCCAGAAGGAACTGGGTGAGCTGGACGAGCGGGCGGAGGAGGCGGCCGAGTTCCGCAAGCGCATCAAGGACGCGAAAATGCCCGAGTAGGTCATGAAAGAATGCGAGAAGCAACTCAAGCGTCTCGAGAAGATGCACCCCGACACCGCTGAATCCGCCACCGTCAGGACCTATCTCGAGTGGATGGTAGACCTGCCGTGGAGCAAACGCTCCAAGGACAACCTGGACATCAAGGCGGCCGCCAAGGTGTTGGACGAGGACCACTACGATCTGGAAAAGGTCAAGGAACGGATCCTCGAGT
>JANWXR010000571.1 GCA_025057205.1 Anaerolineales bacterium
ACAATCGCAGCGAGACTTCAAGCCATGGATGGACACGAATGGTCGCGAAGCAGGATTCGTGACCATTCGTGCTCATTCGTGTGCACACAAAACATATCAGCCGCCTCTTGACCCTTCTCTCCGCAAAACAAGCGCATCTAAACGAACAGGCGTAGTATTTCGCATCGAATTACGCGAATTCTTCGGATGGCTCCGGTAACGCAACAGGAGCAAGTCTTCTGCGCTCTTCGCGCCTCCGGAGTGATGCCATGGTTTCTGCCCCATTTGCGCAATTCGATGCCAAAAAACCTCCGCTTCGAATTACGCGAAATGCTACGAAGAAGAGCCAAGCAATATAATTCATGTTCATTCGTGTTCATTCGCATTCATTCGTGCCCATTCGTGTTTCCCCATTCGTGTTCACCCGTGCTCATCCGTGTCCCCAAAAAGCCTCCCCTTTTGTCCCATGCTACAATCCCCTCCGCAACCCAAAATCCCCAATCCCCAATCTTCACTCCCAAGGAGCCTCCATGCCTGAACCGACCCGCGCCCTCGCCTTCGCCACGCAGAACCGCGACCGCTACCTAGACGAACTGAAAGACTTCC
>JANWXR010000572.1 GCA_025057205.1 Anaerolineales bacterium
GCACCTTCCTGCGCAACCACGACGAGCTGACGCTGGAAATGGTGACGCCGGAAGAGCGCCGGTGGATGTGGGAGCAGTATGCGCCGGAGCCGCGCATGCGCCTGAACCTCGGCATTCGCCGCCGCCTCGCCCCGCTGCTGGACAACGACCGGCGCAAGCTGGAACTGGCGCACTCACTGTTATTCACGCTGCCCGGCTCGCCCATCCTGTATTACGGCGATGAGCTGGGCATGGGCGACGACATCCGGCTGCCCGACCGCAACGGGGTGCGGACTCCCATGCAGTGGAGCGCCGGCCCGAACGCCGGCTTCTCCACCGCCCCGCCGGAGCGACTCTACGCGCAGCCCATCGCCGACCCGGTGTACGGCTACGAGCGCGTCAACGTGGAGGCGGCCATGGCCGACCCGCACTCGCTCTGGCACACCGTGCGCGAGATGATTGCCACCCGCCGCCGGCTTCGCCTGCTGGGCCGCAGCCACGTCGAGCCGGTTTTGGACAACAACGGCGCGGTGCTCACCTTCCGCCACACCGCAGCCGGCAGACGGCTGGATGCCGTGCACAACCTCTCGGCGGAGACGCAGACG
>JANWXR010000573.1 GCA_025057205.1 Anaerolineales bacterium
AATGACCGCCTGTTGCAGACGGCCAGCAAGAATACCACCTTCCAGCAGGCATTTTTGATGGCCGATGATGTGCTGCGTCAAGGCATTCAGGGCATCTCAGACCTGATTACTCAGCGTGGCTTGATTAACGTAGACTTCGCCGATGTCAAGACCATCATGGCCCAGCAAGGCTCGGCACTGATGGCAGTTGGGCATGGCAAGGGCGATACGCGCGCGCTCGATGCGGTCAATCAAGCGATTGCCAGCCCCTTGCTAGAAGTGAGCATTGATGGTGCGAAGGGGGTGCTCTTTAACATTACTGGCGGCGAAGATTTGGGGATTATGGAGGTCTACGAGGCAGCCGATATTGTGGCCAAGCAGGTTGATCCTGACGCCAACATTATCATTGGCGCGGTGATCGATCCCAACTTCCCGCCCGGCGAGATTAAGATTACGCTGATTGCCACCGGCTTCGACATGAATCGCAACTCAAATGTGCAGCGCACACGCTCATACCCGACGGCGGCAACCAGCACCGGCCAAGCAACCGGGCAGATCGGCGGGCAGACGACCCAGCGGCCCAAGCAGACCACGCCAGCGCCGGC
>JANWXR010000574.1 GCA_025057205.1 Anaerolineales bacterium
CGATTCCGCCCAACTTGGACAGGATCGAACCGAATGGGACTGCGCTCGCCGCGACTTCGACCAGCGTCTTTGCCGTTTCCTTCGTCAGTTTCCCTGCCCACTTGTTTGCTTCGTCTTCTACCTTGAGATACAAGGCGCGATACTGCGCCAGGGTCTTTTTGAATGCAGGGAACGCGACACCATCAGCACTCAGGTCGTCCGCCCAGCGCGTCAACACATCGAGCGCCGACTTGTGTTCATCGCCCGACGCGAGTGCAACGGGCACGTGCACGCTCTTGCAATGCAGGCGGAACATACGCAGGAGCGACGACTTGCCCACACCGCCCACGCCGTGAATGACCAGCAAACGCTTTGGCAACTCTGGCGCGGCGAGCCATTGCCTGAACATCCCGCGCAGGTGTTCAACGTCGGTGAAGTACGATTGGAGTTCGCTGTCGAATTCGGCTTGCATTAGTGCCTCATGTAAGTGGATTTTCGGGGTACAGTGAGCGGGCTAACGGCCTGCGTTTCAGCCGCGCGCGCAGCGCGTCGGCTGCAAACGCTTGTTGGGCCGGGCCACGACCGGCCCGACCGAGCCACAACCT
>JANWXR010000575.1 GCA_025057205.1 Anaerolineales bacterium
CATCGAGGAGCCGCCGCCGAAGCCGATGATGCCGTCGCATTTCTCGGAGAGGTACAGATGCGCGCCCTCATCTACAACAGAGATAGGCGGATTGGCGACGACTTTGTCGTACACGACGAAGTCTACGTTGCCGGCTTTGAGCGGCGCAATGGCGCGCTCCAATAGGCCGGCCTTGACGATGCCGCCGTCGGTGACGAGCAGCGGGCGTTTCATTCCCAGCGCCTTGGCTTCGTCGGCCAGCGTCGCAATCGCGCCGAGGCCGTGCTTCATGACGGTGGGGATTTCGAAGGAGCGGATTTTGGGCATAGGTGGATTGGGTGAGAGAGTAGAAAGTAGAGAGTAGAGAGTAGAAAGTAGAGAGTGGAAAGTGGTAATCTACTTATACTTTCCACTTTCTATTCGATTGGCGGATAGAAACTCGGACTGGAAGCCGGCGACGTGGGCGCGCATGATCTGGGCGGCACGGTCACCATCGCGGGCCTCGACGGCGGCGATGATGTCACGGTGCTCCTCGATGGCCTCGCGCAGGCGGCTGACTTTGTGCAGCGAGACGTACCATAAACGCAATACATGGTTGTAAAGCC
>JANWXR010000576.1 GCA_025057205.1 Anaerolineales bacterium
TCAAATAGAGACACAGCACCCACACCTTCAGAGGCTGATGATGACCTTCAAAGATCGTCTCCGTCAGATCATCAAACCGGCGCTGACAGGCTTGACATTCATACCGTTGACGTTCTTTTTGCTGCGTGTGAAACCCCCGTTTCGTGACCTGCGCCGACCCACACTGGGGACAGCGCACGCCTTCCGGCCAACGCAGTTGGCGAACCACTTCGTAACACTTGGCGTCATCCACCAGATGCTGGATGTGGATCAACATGGCACAACTCTCAACTAGTCTTGGAGACTACATTATTGCAACCTCCTTGAAATCAGTTAAGAGCGTTGCCGGCATGCTTAGGTCAGGCACTGAACCGCTTGTGCCCGCCCCGCGCTCCAGCGCCGCCAAACGCGCCTCGAGGCTGGAGATTTGAGATTGGCGATTTCGGCGTCCTTTTCTTGCACCACCTGATAGAGGCCCTGGATGGCGGCCAGCGCCACGCCGTCGGCGTCTACGGTGGTGATGTGCCGGTTGCGCCGTCCACGTGTGCGCCTTGTTCTGCCCGGTGGCCTACTCCAAACGTGCGGGCTCAATCAGCCCCTTGGG
>JANWXR010000577.1:0-244 GCA_025057205.1 Anaerolineales bacterium
CTGCAACACTTCGCCGGTCTCCAGCCGCACGCGCCGCAGCGATGAGCGCCCGTTCAACCCGGTGCCTTCGAGCAGCTTGCCATCGCCGAGATAGATCAGCCCTTGCGTGAACGCCTCGCGGTCGTGCGGGTAGGCGCGCACCACCGCGTACGTGCAGACCGGCGTCGTCTCCGGCGTAGGGCCGCCTGTACTCGGCGTGCCGAAGGCAGCGGGTGGCGCTTTCGTGCTGCAAATGTCCGGCGGG
>JANWXR010000577.1:254-583 GCA_025057205.1 Anaerolineales bacterium
CCACCACCACGCCACGCCGAGGCCAATCACCCACAGCGCCAGACCGATCAACACAGGTCGGTATCGCATACTCAAGGCGGTATGGGAGCGCGCCGCAGACAACCTGCAACGTTCAACCAGTGTTACGCAACCCGGCGGCGATGCCATTGATGGTGAGCACAATCACCTCGCGCAGCGCTTCGGCCTCGGCGCACTCCGGGTCGGGCAAGGCGCGCAACCGACGCAGCATCTCTACCTGAATGAAGTTGAGCGGGTCTACATACGGGTTGCGTCGTAGGATGGAGCGGCGAATGATGGGGTTGCCGGCCAACAGCTCCGGCTGTCCGTTG
>JANWXR010000578.1 GCA_025057205.1 Anaerolineales bacterium
GAGCGAAGCCGAAGCGGTAATCGCCGGACACCGCCGCTCCCCTGAGTGCGCTCTATGAGCGAAGCCGAAGGGTCAGGAGGCGGCTGCCACTGACAACCTTTGCGTGCACACATCCCTTTGAACGGCGAAGCGCAAAGCTTAGCCGCTAAGGTAGCTTAGAGCACTTTCTGCTTTGCTGATGGTTTGGATATGGCGCAATGGTGTGAAGAGGTCGCTTTGGCATCCCGACGCGAAACGCCCGCTCCGGCGCCCTTAGCGGCGCTCCCGTCTGATTTATCTGTAGATGACGCAGCTTTTCGCAGAGAAATTCTGTGACCATCTGTGGATTCTCTTCAACAGCAGGAAGCTGTTGCCTGAGCAGTTGCCACACAGCACGGTCTGCCGCAAAAAATGACGCGCTCATCGTGAGGTCACAAAGAAAACAGGGGACTTGCCCTCGCGTTTCTTCGCGCTCTTGGCGGCTTTGCGATTCAAACAGGCTTTTTGCAGGAAGGTCATCTTAGGACAACCGTTCCAGTTCATCAATCATCCCGCTAATCACATCGAAGCCGCCCTGCCAGAATTGCGCGGAGGCGATGTTGA
>JANWXR010000579.1 GCA_025057205.1 Anaerolineales bacterium
CGTACTCGTCCGAGCCGCAGTCCGGCGTGCTCGTCTACAGCTTCTACCTGCTGCTCGGCAAACTGGCCGGGCCGGAGCACGGCGCGCAGGTCTTTGCCTATCACGCCGCCCGCCTCCTCTTCGGCCTCGTCTTTCTACTCACTACTTTCTACTTTCTCTCTCATTTCCTCCCCCATTTCCCTCAACGCTTCCTCGCCCTCGTCCTCGTTGCGCTGGGCGGCGGGCTGGGCTGGCTGATTGCGCCTCTCGATGTAGGCCTGCCCGTAGAGTTCTATTCGCCGGAGGCCTTCTCCTTCCTGATGCTGTTCGTGTTGCCGCACCTGGTCGCTGCGCGCTGCTTGTTGCTGCTCGGACTGCTGGCCTATTTGCGTGACCGGCCCTTCTGGTCGGGGCTGGCGCTATTCGGCGTTTCACTCATTCAACCGCTGTACGTGCTGGCGGCGTGGGCGGTCATTGCGGCCACTGCCGGGGCCGATGCGTTGGTTGGAGCGATTGGGGAAAGAGGGAAAGAGGGAAATTGGGGAAAGAGGTTGTGGGAGGCGGCGAGGCAGGTGGTTGTGATTGTGCTGATGTCCGCGCC
>JANWXR010000057.1 GCA_025057205.1 Anaerolineales bacterium
GAAAGCGGCTTCGGCCTCGCGTCGCGCCGAGGCCAGCAGGTCGGGCATCTCCTCCAGGGAATTGACGTAGCGCATCCCTTTGCCGCCGCCGCCCGCCGTTGCCTTGATGAGCAGCGGGAAGCCGATGCGCGGTGCAATCGCCAACAGCTCCTCGTCGCTCAGGTTGCCTTCACCCTCGGTGCCGGGGACGACGGGCACGCCGGCTTTCATCACCGTCGCGCGCGCCACGGCCTTATCGCCCATCGCTGCAATCGCCGAGGGCTTCGGCCCGATGAAAACGATCCCTTCATCGGCGCAGGCCTGGGCGAAGTCCTCGCGTTCGGCCAGGAAACCGTAGCCGGGATGGATAGCGTCCACCTCGGCCTGTTTGGCGATGCTAAGGATTTTGTCAATCCGCAGGTAACTCTCGCGCGAGGGCGCCGGGCCGAGCAGGTAGGCCTCGTCGGCGTAGCGCACGTGCAATGCGGCGCGATCCACTTCGGAGTAAACCGCTACGGTGCGGATTCCCAGCTCCTTACAGGCGCGGATGATGCGCACGGCGATCTCGCCGCGGTTGGCGATGAGGATTTTCTTGAACATGATATGGTCCTCGTGATTGAACGAGCATTGTCGGCAGCAGAATTATACTGGCAGAGTAGGGCCTGGAGGTCTGGCTCCACGCCGCGTACAAAATCGCACAATTCGCTGCGCCGCTGCGACTGGAACATGATAGGGTGATGGAGAAGTAGATAATGGGGACAATGGCCAACGTGAACTTTGGGGATCGCCTCCGCCGGCTTTGATTAGGGTAGAATTCACATATGTCTGAAAGAACACTTCCGCGGCGGATCAAGCCTGTTCTCCGCTGGGCGCACAGCTTTGAGGAGTGCGACGCCGAGGACAAGGCCTACTGGCTTGCCCAAACTCCCCAGGCCCGACTTCGGCAGGTTGAGGTGCTGCGCCGGCTAAATTATGGACACGCTCGAACTACCGCCCGACTTCAGAGAGTTATTGAGTTTGCTCAATGCTCATGGCGTTGAATACCTCCTGGTCGGCGGGTATGCAGTTGCCTATCACGGCTATCCCCGAGCCACCCAGGATTTAGACCTCTGGATAGCCATACATCCCGACAATGCGAATCGTCTCATAGCAGCGCTGAATGAGTTTATCGGCGCCGCTGATATTCGCCCTGAGCAATTTCTTGAAGAGGGGCGGATCCTTCGCATGGGCGTGCCGCCGCTGCGAGTAGATATCACCAACTGCATCTCCGGCGTGGATTTTGCCGGTTGTTATGCGCGCCGCATCGTGGATCATCTTGCGGGTGTGCCGGTTAACATTATTAGCCTCGACGACCTGAAAGCCAACAAACGCGCCAGTGGACGGCCTAAAGACTCCGCCGACCTAAGCTACTTGCCTTAACTGCATATGCACCCCCTCGCCGCCCGCGCGTTTGCCACCGCTCAGCTCAAAGGCGTGCAGTACGCCGACGTTCGCGTCTGCCACAGCGTAGAGCAGAACCTCTCGGTGAAGAACGGCCGCGTAGATGGCCTGACCCACACCAAGTCGCTCGGCTTCGGAGTGCGCGTGCTGGTGGATGTTACCTGGGGCTTCGCCGCCAGCCGCGATATGACCACAGCAGAAGCCGACCGCGTGACCGCGCTGGCCGTCTCCATCGCCCGCGCGTCTGCGCTGACCGGGGGCCGCAACACGCGCGTCCGTTGCGGCACCCTGAACAAGCTCGGCCGTTACTGTTTCGGCTCGGAAGTGGTGAACCTGACGGCGGACTCGCTCCGGCCCACCGGCCTGGGCACTTACGGCTGGGGCGACGAAGGCGTGCCGGCGACCAGCACGTTGCTGGTGCGCAACGGCCTGTTCGTCGGCTATCTCATGTCGCGCGAGACGGCTTATCAGATGAACCTGCCTTCCAACGGCTGCATGCGCGCCGAAGGATGGAGCCGGCTGCCGTTGGTGCGCATGGGCAACGTCAGCCTGGAGCTGGGCGAGTGGACGCTCGCAGACCTGATCGCCGACACGGACGAAGGCCTGTTCCTCGAGACCAATCGTTCCTGGAACATTGACGACCGGAGCTACAACTTTCAGTTCAGCACGTAGATCGGTTGCGCAATCAAGGGCGGCAAGCTGGGACGGATGCTGAAGAACTGCACCTACACCGGCACAACGCCGGCCTTCTGGCGCAGCTATGATGCCCTCTGCAATGCCGACCATTGGATGATGTACGGCACGCCGAATTGCGGCAAGGGCCGGCCGGTTCAGGTGAGGCGCACCGGGCACAGCGCGGCGCCGGCGCGCTTTCGCAGCGTGCGCGTGGAGGGGTTGGAGTAAGCGGCTCGAAACCTTGCGACAGATACGGCGCTTGCACTCTGCGCCAGCTCGGATTATCTTTTCTATCCGCTTGATAGTGTGCCGGTAGAAGCCATGCGAGACCGACGGCGTGTCCATGATCTTTCCGTAGAGGATTTGCAACGGGCGCTGGCCGAAAAGAAGCAAGCTGCGCGCGATGCCCGTCTGGCCCGCTTCCGCGAGACGGGCCGGGCCTTGCCACTCAATCCCGTTGGCGTTGGGCCGCAGACGAAGTCGGCCCCCGTGCCAACTTCTTCTGCACCGCCTGCGCTCGCCCGCCGCCTGCTCGACAACCTGTTGCTGATCCTGGAAGTAGCAGCGGTAGTGGGGCTGCTCTACGTGCTCTATTCAGGCGTGAACGCGCTGAGCACGCTCAACCGAGAAACAGCGGAAGCAATTGCGCAGGACGTCCGGGCGTTGCCGACCGTTGCGCCGACGCCTATCGTCACGGCGGTCGTGCTGCCCGGTGGCCATACGCCGCCCGATCCGCTGACCGGCCTCTCGCGCCCCAACGATGCCGAAATCCCGGCGCATCTGCGCCAGCTAGTTCAGGCGCTGCCGCCACCCGTCGTCCCCACGCAGGGGCCGCAACAGGCCTTGCGCATCGTTATCCCGGCCATCAACGTGGATGCCGTGATTGTGCAGGGCGATGACTGGGAGCAGCTCAAAAAGGGCGTTGGCCAGCACATCGGCAGCGCGGATCCGGGACAGCCCGGCAATCTGGTGCTCTCCGCGCACAATGACATCTACGGCGAAATCTTCCGTCACCTCGACCGGCTTCAACCCGGCGACGAAGTCCAGATCTACACCACGCGCGAGATTTTCACCTATATCGTTGAGGGAACGCGCATTGTGCCGCCCACCGAAGTCAGCGTTCTGGCGCCCACGCCGCACCCATCGCTGACCCTTATTTCGTGTTATCCTTATCTCGTCAACACCGAGCGGATTGTCGTCACGGCCAGCCTCAGGACTCACTGAGGACGGCGACCCTGTGGCTACGAAAGTAGGTTATTCCAATGAGCAAGGTTCGCAAAGCGCGCAAATTACGCACCCCCAATGTCCCTCTCGCGGTTGGGCCGACGAAGCCGGTTTCCGAAGACTCGGCTTCTGCCGTTCGTGGGCAGGTCACTGAGCCGATATTTGATTACACGCACACGAAAAGAGACCTTGCCCGGATCGGTATGCTGGCCGGGATATTCATCGTCACTCTCATTATTCTCTCCTTCTTCATCCGGTAACTTCTCTTCAGCTGCTTGTTGTGGTCGTGAGAGTCGGAGCGTGGGTTGGCTCTCACTTTTCTTTTGGTAACTGCTCAGCCTGTCTGATTGATCCACAGATTACGCAGATTTTCGCAGAAGAGAATCTGTGACAATCTGCGACATCTGTGGATTCCCCAGCCTATCGGCGATTATGACCTGAGCAGTTACTTCTTTTGAACCAAAGGGTGCACTGAAAAAGCGCACCGCCGAGAACGCGGAAAGCGTAGGGTTCTTTATTTTTCTCCGCGCGCTCTGCGATCTCAGCGTGAAACATCCTTTTTGCAGTGGACTCGCGAAGGCGCTCAAACGGTTGCATGCTTCTACAGTAACTGGACTTTGGCAAATGGAACTTTTGGTGCCAGATATGGCGGCTTACTGCTTTGCCCGACCGCCATATCTTGTGTCCGGGCCGGGATTTGCCAGACTCCAGTACAGTCAAACAAACACGCACGGCGCCTCATGAATGGCAACGCTGTTCGCCGCACAGAACGTCTTGTTTTGTTCAGAAAGCTACGCGCTCGCCTGAACTAGAGCGAATTCCTAATGGATTTACGGCTCCACAGTAGAAACTCACTGAAAACAGGTCGAATTTTGCATGTCTTGCCGTAACTCAAGCTGGAAACCGCTCTATTAGGGAGTTATCAAGATGAGTTAGGACTAAGGCGTCATTGAAGGTCGAGGCATGCTCCATTATCGTCAAACAGGTGGGAGAATGAGAGTTCTGTTTCTCGTCCCTTATGTCCCAAATTTGGTTCGGGTGCGGCCCTATAACTTCATACGGTATCTGGGCCACCGCGGTCATGACGTCACCGTGTTCACGGTATGGTCGGATGAGCAAGAGCGCCAAGACCTTGAAAAACTAAAAACCGAGTGCTACGCCGTCCGCGCTGTGCACTTGCCAAAGTGGCGCTCACTTTGGAATTGTTTGCTGGCTTTGCCTGGCCGAGCGCCGTTGCAGGCGGCCTATTGCTGGCATCCTGAACTGATTGCGGAGCGCGCACTCGACGGCCTGAAACCGGACGTTATTCACATTGAGCACTTACGCGGAGCGTGGTATGGCTTACGGCTCAAGGCATGGTTGGAAAAGAAGCAGTCGTCTGTACCGGTGGTCTGGGACAGTGTGGACAGCATCAGCCTGCTGTTCCGTCAGGCAGCATCTCGAAGCCGGCGGTGGGTCAGTCGCCTGATTACGGCTTTTGAGCTGGGCCGAACAGAGTCCTACGAGAGCTGGTTGACTGCTCAATTCCGCACCGTTTTGGTGACCTCTCCCGCAGACCGGGACACGCTGGCCGCCCTGGCTGCCCAGGCCGGGTGCAAGCCTGACTTACGGGTCATACCCAACGGCGTTGACCTCGACTATTTTGGGGCTGACTTAGGATTTTCGCGCGAGCCGGATACCCTGGTTTTGAGCGGCAAGATGAGCTATCACGCCAATGTAACTATGGCGATGTTCTTCGTCCGCGAAGTGCTGCCGTTGGTGCGCGCGCGCCGGCCTAGTACAAAGGTATGGATCGTCGGCAAAGATCCAACGCCCGAAGTCCAGGCTCTGGCCTCCGACCCGGCCGTCACCGTAACAGGTTCGGTGCCCGACGTTCGCCCCTACCTACAGCGCGCGACGCTGGCCGTAGCGCCCATTGCCTACGGGGTCGGCATCCAGAACAAGGTGCTTGAAGCCATGGCATGTGGCACCCCGGTGGTAGCGACCCGCCAGGCCGTATCTGCCTTGCAAATTCAGCCAGGGCGCGATGCCCTGGTCGCCGATGGGCCGGCGGCGCTGGCAGAAAAAACATTGGAGTTGCTAGAGCAGCCTGCGCGCCGTGAAGCGGTGGGACGTGCCGGCCGTGCCTATGTCGAAACGCATCATGACTGGCGAAACATCGTACGCCGACTTGAGGAGTCCTATCATGTCCATTCAAACAATCCTGGATGAAATGGCGGCGCCGGCCACCATGAGCACCAGGGTTAGCGCACCAGGGCTTTCGCGCCGCATCCGCTGGCTGATTGTCATTAGCAGTTTGATGCTGCTTGACCTGCTGATGATCAACCTGGCCTTCTTGGCCGCCTACTTCGTGCGTTTCAATCTCAATCTACCGTTTTTTGCGCATGATGCTTTGCCGAATATATGGTTCTATGAGAGCCTGGTGCTCTGGCTAGTCCTGCCGACCTGGTTCGGCATTTTCCTCCTGACCGGCCTTTATCAGCGCCGCAACCTGTTTGGCGGGGCGCGCGAATATGGACTGGTTTTCCGGGCAACGACGCTTGGCATTCTGCCGGTTATGATCGCCGGTTTCTTCGAGCCGACGCTGGTCATTGCTCGCGGCTGGCTGATCCTCGCCTGGTTCTTCTCGCTAATTGGCGTCGGGCTTGGGCGTTTCTGGGCGCGGCGCGTTGTCTATCGTCTGCGTGAACGTGGCTACTTGCTCGCCCCGGCGGTGATCGTAGGCGCCAATCAGGAGGGCCGCTGGCTGGCAGAGCAGTTACTCAAGTCGAAGACTTCAGGGCTGCGCCTGGTCGGCTTTATTGACGAGAAGGTCCCTGCCGGCACGCTCATGTTCTACAATCTGCCGGCGCTCGGACCCGTCAGGCAGATGGACAGAATCATTGCGCGCTATAGCATTGAGGAGGTCATCCTGGCGACCAGCGCCATCACTTCCAAGGATCGGATGCTGGATATCTTCAAGCGCTATGCAAATTCCGACGAGGTGGATCTGCGCTTGTCCTCCGGCCTGTACGAGATCATCACCACCGGTCTGCAGGTACAGGAAGTGGGCTACGTGCCACTCGTCAACGTCAACAAAGTGCGCCTCACCGGCATTGATAGCGCCACGAAGCGGCTGCTGGATTATTGCCTGACCATCCCCGGCCTGATTCTGATCTCCCCGCTGATGTTACTGCTGGCGCTGCTCATCCGGTTGGATTCGCCTGGGCCGGTGATTTATCGGCGGCGCGTGATGGGCTTGAATGGTCGCCAGTTCGATGCCTTTAAGTTCCGCACGATGTACCTCAACGGCGATGAAATCCTCGACGCCTATCCGGAATTGAAAGAGGAGCTAGCGCGGACGCACAAGCTGAAGCACGATCCGCGCGTGACCCGCGTCGGCCGTTTCCTGCGCAAGTTCAGCCTGGACGAGTTGCCCCAATTGTTCAACGTGCTGTTGGGACAAATGTCGCTGGTCGGGCCGCGCATGATCTCGCCGCGAGAGATGGCCCAGTATAATCAGTGGGGCATCAACCTGTTGACGGTACGGCCCGGCCTCACCGGGCTGTGGCAGGTTAGCGGGCGCTCCGATGTAAGCTATGAAGACCGGGTGCGACTGGACATGTACTACATCCGCAACTGGACCATCTGGCTGGATTTGCAGATCCTCTTCCAGACACTGCCGGCAGTGCTCCGTGGGCGTGGCGCCTACTGAACCGATTGCGAATACTCTCTGCCGGTCAGGGCCGGGCGCTCTTGCTGCCTGGCCTATGTTCTTTTCTAAGCTATGCGCCACAAGTCGCCAGCACTGAAAGTTCTTGTGACCGGGGGCGCCGGCTTCATCGGCTCCCATGTTGTAGATCTGCTTATCGAGCACGGCTATAGCGTCGCCGTGGTGGATAATCTTTCATCCGGGCGGCGCGAGAATGTTCATCCGGCAGCTCGCTTTTACGAAATGGACATCCGCGACCCGGCGCTCGCCGAGGTTTTCGCCGCCGAGCAACCGGACGTCGTCAACCACCATGCCGCCCAGATTGACGTGCGGCGCTCGGTGGCCGAACCGCAGTTCGACGCCGACGTGAACATTCGCGGCTCGCTCAACGTGCTGGAGTGCGCGCGTCGCAACGGCGTGAAGAAATTCATCTATATCTCAACAGGCGGCGCTGTGTATGGCGAGCCGCAGTATCTGCCATGCGATGAAGCACATCCCATCCGCCCCCTCTGTCCTTACGGCGCCAGCAAGTATATCTTCGAGCTTTACCTGCACATGTATCAAATCTTGTATGGCCTGGCCTACGTTGTGCTGCGCTATCCTAACGTTTACGGCCCGCGCCAAGACCCGCACGGCGAGGCCGGCGTCGTCGCCATCTTTGCCGGGCGCATGGTGAGCGGTCAACCGGTGGTGATCAACGGCGACGGCGAGCAGGCGCGGGATTTCACTTATGTGGGCGACTGCGCTCAGGCGAATCTGCTGGTGCTGGAGCACCCGCAGGCAAGCGGCATCTACAACGTTGGAACCGGTAGGCCGACCACGGTCAACGAAGTCTTCACCACCCTCAAAACCCTCACCGGCTACACCGGTGTCGCCCAGCACGGCCCGCCCAAGCTTGGCGAGACCCGTTTCATCTATCTCGACTCGCAGAGATTGCGCGATGAGCTGGGCTGGCGGCCTACTGTTGACCTCAATGAGGGTCTGGCACGGACCGTCGAGTATTTTCGAGTCGGTGAGCGAATCGCATGATCATTGTGCAAACTCCCCTGCGGGTCAGCTTTTTCGGCGGCGGCACGGATTTCCCCAGCTTCTTTGAAGAGGAGGGCGGCTGCGTCTTATCGTGCGCGATTGACAAATACATTTTCGTTACCATCAAGAAGCGCTTTGACCAGCTCTTACGCATCGGCTATACCAAGCAGGAGATGGTCAAGCGGGTGGATGACATCCAGCATGAGCTAATTCGAGAGGCGCTGCGGCGGACGGGCATCGAGCGCGGTGTCGAGATCACCACGATGGGCGACATCCCCTCGGCAGGTTCCGGCCTCGGCTCGTCCAGCACCGTGACAGTAGGCGCCCTGCATGCGATGTATACCTATCTCGGCGAACTGGTGTTGGCCGAGCAGTTGGCTCGCGAAGCCTGCGAGATTGAGATTGACATCCTGCGCAAGCCCATTGGCATTCAAGACCAATACATTGCGGCCTACGGCGGTTTGCGGTATTTCGAGTTCAGCGCGGGTCGTCGCGTCTATAGCGAGCGTGTGGCGTTGTCCAGAAATCTGCTTATGCGTCTGAACGAGAGCCTGTTACTGTTCTTCACAGGCGTTACCCGCAAGGCAGACTCGATCCTGGACGAGCAGCAGCGCAACATCCAGGACCGCCGGACGATCCTGCGCCGTCTGAAGCAGATGGCCATGGAAGGGCGGCGCGCCCTCGAAGCAGGCGAGCTGGATGCCATCGGCGAACTATTGCATGAAGGCTGGACGCTAAAAAAGCAACTGGCAAGCCAGATCAGCAACTCTGAAATTGACGAGCTGTACGAGGCTGCCCGGAAGGCGGGCGCTTTGGGCGGGAAGATTGCCGGAGCCGGCGGCGGCGGTTTTTTGCTGCTCTACTGCTCCCCAGAGAAGCGTGCCAGCGTGCGCGCAGCCCTGTCCCACCTGCAGGAACTGCCTTTCCAAATCGAGCAGGATGGCAGTAAAGTTATTTTCAACTATCGGCGTTAGCTTGCCGGCTCCCTCTTTGAGTGCTCCTGGTGAACGGCAGTTTGGTACCGCTGTCATCCTATCGGAGATCCGCTTTCTGTGGATAATTCTATCAAGCTCTCCCGCTGCTTCTCGGGTACGCGTCTATGGAACTCGGTGACTATCTTACCCCCCTACGCCGCTGGTGGTGGTTGATTTTGGCCTCGGTCATCATCGCCATGACCTCGGCCTTTTTCTTCACACGGGAACTGCCTCCGGTCTATATGGCCCGCACAACGCTCCTGGTAGGCCGGGCGCTAACCGAAGCCAATCCGACCGAGTTTGAATTTGGTCTAGGGCGCACCTTGGCGCGGGCCTATGCCAACGTCGCCGTGCGTGAACCGATTGCTAACGGTGTGAAGTCGCAGCTTGGCCTAACAGAGCTGCCGAAGTACACCGCCAATCCCACCCCTGATGGGCAATTCCTGGAAATCCTCGTGACGGATGCTAGCCCGGAGCTGGCCCAACGCGTGGCCAACGCCATCGCGGAACAAATCATCAAGCAAAGCCCAGGCGTCAGTCAGGACTCGGAACGTCAGGCCTTTGTGGAGGCCCAGCTGGAAGATATCCGGCGGAAAATCGAAAACACGACTAAGGAGATCGCTCAGGCGCAGGAGAAGCTCTCCTCGGTAACCAGCGCTGCGGCCCTGGACTCATTGCAGGGAGAAATCCGCACGCTTGAGCAGCGCTTGACCACCTTACAATCAAACTATGCCGCGCTGTTGGCCAACACTGCCCGCGGCGCGTCCAACACCCTAACCATTTTTGAGCCGGCGGCGCTTCCCGATAGGCCGATAGGTCCCGATATCACCCTAATCATTCTGGCCGCCGGCCTGGCCGGCCTGGTGCTTTCTACCGGCGCCGCTTACTTGATTGAGTTCCTGGATGATACACTGAGAACCTCCGATGATATGAGCCGACTGTTACCTTACCCGATCGTCGGCTACATCGGCGAGATGGAACGGGGCCGGACCGGCCTGGTCTCGGTGATTGATCGTCCTCACTCCGCTATCGCTGACGCCTTCCGCTCCCTGCGAACGAATCTTGAATTCGCTGCGGTGGATAAACCGTTTCAGGTGATTCAGATCACCAGCGCTTCCAAAGGGGAAGGGAAGTCCTCTATTGCCTTCAACCTGGCGCTGATCATCGCACAGCGCGGCAAGCGCGTCTTGCTGCTGGATTGCGACCTGCGCTGCCCGGCAGTGCACCGCTTGCTAGGGATGCCCAATCATGACGGTTTGAGCGATCTGTTCCTGGGCAAGCTGAACGTCCAGGATGTCACTCGCGTCTGGCGTGACAACAAGCTGTTTGCCATTACCGGCGGCACCCCACCGCCCAACCCGACGGAACTGCTCGGCTCCAAACGCATGGATCAGATTTTGGCCGAGTTGAAAGAGAACTATGACGCCATCGTCATTGACGGGCCACCGTTCTTCGTGCCGGATGCCTGGGTGTTGACATCGAAAGTCGACTCGGTGCTCGTGGTAGCTCAGCCGGGCTTCACCCGCCGGAGCGTCGTGCGCGCCATGGTCGAACAACTCAAGCGGGTTCATGCGCCGGTGAGCGGCGTGGTCATCAATCGCCTATCTGCAGCCCGTGCCAGCGAAGGCCGGTTCTCTTACGTCTCCTATTACTATTACGGCAGGATCGGGTCTGAGCAACGCAAGCAGGTTGCAGCAAAGGGGCCATTGGGGTTGCAGCTTTCTGCCGGTCTGCACTTTGGGCCAAAGGCCCCGTCGGCGAACGGAAATAAAGCGAGATCCGAAAAGGTGCCCGCAACCAACGATCGCCGGGCCGCCGTCCCGCCGCCTGTGCCGGTGCCGGATACCGAACGTTCGCGCGTCACGCTCGATTTGCTCTATGCCCTGAGCCACGAGCTGGCTTCGCAGATAGACCTGCGCGAGCTGATGGAGCGTGTCCTGCGGATGACTCTGGAGAGCGTCGGCGCGACAAGAGGCAGCATCATCGCCATCAACGAGACCAACGAGCCATTGGCGAGCATCCTGATTTATGATGGCAAAGTGCAGACGCACACCTCTGAACAGCTGCGCGAGGTGGTGCAGCAGGGTCTGGCCGGCTGGGTGATTAAGAACCGCCGGCCTGTCAAGCTTGATAATACCTTTGAAGATTCGCGTTGGTTGCGCCGCAATCGGGATGAAGGTTCCAGCTCGCCGCGCTCTGTAATCTGTGTGCCTCTGATGAACGATGATCGTGTGATTGGTGTGCTTACGCTGGCGCACCCCGATGTCAACTACTTCACGCGCGATGATCTCTCGATGGTGACGGCAATTGCGGTGGGCATATCCTTCAGCCGCATGCCGGCGCTGCTTCAGGAGAACGGCTGAGGCACCGGCCAGAAAAAACGGCGCGGCTCCGGAACGGCCCGCGCCGTTTTGTTTTCCGCCTTCCGCCTACAACCGGTTGACCTCGAAAACGATCTTCTCCAGGTCTGCCGACGTGAGCTGCGGATGGACGGGCAGCGAGATGACCTCGCGCGCCAGCTGTTCCGTGACCGGCAGGCTCACTTCGCCGAGCATCTCTCGCACGTAGCCCTGCCGGTGCACCGGGACGGGGTAGAAGATGCCGGTGCCGACGCCGTTTGCGTTGAGCTGCTGAACCGCCGCATCGCGGTCGCGCCTGCCGTTGACGCGGATGGTGTACTGATGCCAGACGTGGCCGTAACCATCCTTCACCTTGGGGGTGATCACGGCCTCGCTTTCGATCCTTGAGTTCAGATAG
>JANWXR010000580.1 GCA_025057205.1 Anaerolineales bacterium
GCGTGCAGGTGGGCTGCTTCCCCGACCTGTACGCGGCGCTGGCCGGCAACCCGCCGGATCAGGTGATTACGCTGTAGAGCGCTGTTGCTCGCTCGAGCCGCCAGGCCGCGCCAACCCAGCCTGGCGGCTTTTCTGTGTGCCAACCCCAAGTCCGGTGTCATTCGGCACAGACCTCGCGCTGCAATTTTTACCATCGCTTTCGTCACGAACCGCACGGCCGTCCATGACGAGATGGCTTATTCTGCTCTCGCTTACGCAGGCCTATGGCGACGATTGTAGAGGACTGGCTGGGCTATCTGGAGCAGCGCGGCTGCCGCATTACCCTGTCGGTCCGTGCAGTTGTCGAGGTGGTTGCTACCAGCACGCGCGTGTTGCGTCCACCGCAGTTGCTGGCGCAGGTTCGCGCCCGCTACCCGCGCACTAGTTTGCATACCGTCAATCGCACCCTTGCTCGCCTGCTGGCGCTGGGACTGATTCAGCGTGTGCATGATGCTGCCGGTCAACCGGCGTTTCTGGCGGCCGGTGCAGAACGACTACCGCTGGTGATTTGCGAGCGCTGCGGTGAAGCCGAATACGTCG
>JANWXR010000581.1:0-246 GCA_025057205.1 Anaerolineales bacterium
GAGGGGGTTTCACCGCTGACTTTGAACGCAAAGACGCGGAGATCGCCGAGCACGCGGAGAAACAACTCGAGCAGGAAAGAACGCTGCGCGCTCTGCATTCTCCGCAATGCGTTTTTTTCAGAGCATTCACCTGTGGATTTCGCGCCGGATGGCGCGTCGGTTATAGCGACTGGTTCTACTGAAAAAAGTCCCTTTGAACCGCGAAGACGCCAAGAACGCTAAGAAAATCAGTAGCGAATCCTTTGC
>JANWXR010000581.1:256-579 GCA_025057205.1 Anaerolineales bacterium
TGTGGCCCGGCCAAAATAGAAATGCACCCATACCGGCTCCCTACTTTTTACACAAGATCCGTTATACTACCAAGGCAAGTCTACACCCGTCGCGCTAAATGTGATGGGTGTAGACTCGCTGAAAGTTCCTCAATTTACGCATTGCGTGCCAATTACTTCTGACCAAACAAGACGGAGTTATCAAGATGAAGACCGATTCCGAGTTCTCGACGGGAGCAATAATCGGGGTGGCTGCTATACTCCTCATTATTACTTAGTTCTTACGCTCTACTTCTGATTCCCTTACACATTTAAGATAGGAGTTACGCAGTTGCGCCCGCGCT
>JANWXR010000582.1 GCA_025057205.1 Anaerolineales bacterium
GGATAGTTAATCTCAGTTCCCCCTTACCCAACATCGTAGGCGGGCAAGGCACGCTAACGATAGACGGCAGCGGGCAGCACATCTTGATTAGCGGGGGTAACACCGTGCAAGTAATGATTGTGGACCCGGGTGCCAACCTCACCCTGAAGAAGCTGACGATTGCTAATGGGAGTTCTTCCACCGACGGCGGCGGCATTTACAACTCTGGCACGTTGACGGTGATGAACGTCACCTTCTCCGGCAACGTTACCACAAATAATAAAGACGGCGGCGGCATTTACAACTCCGGCACGTTGACGGTGACGAACGTCACCTTCTCTAACAATACCGCCGACGGCTTCGGCGGCGGCATCGCCAATTTCGGCACGCTGACGGTGATGAACAGCACTTTCTCCGGTAACAGCGCCAACATCATCGGCGGCGGCATTTACAACGCCACCGGCGCCACGTTGGGGATAACGGGCAGCACCTTCTCCAGCAACAGCGCCAACTTCGATGGTGGCGGCATCTTCAACGTCGGCGGCACGCTAACAGTGATGGACAGCACCTTCTCCAACAACAGCGCCAACTCCAACGGT
>JANWXR010000583.1 GCA_025057205.1 Anaerolineales bacterium
GCCGCCCCTTCGACTGCCGCTTCGCTTCGCTCAGCGTCCGCTCAGGGTGCGGCTGACATGTTTTGCGTGCACACGACGCTTCCGCCGAAGGGGTCGGCGTTGTGATTCATAGGGATGAGCAGCAGATCCCTGGAAAAAGTGTTTGCAACAACCTGAATCTGGAAAACTACTTGATGTAGATAAAGTCTTCGCCGTCAATCACCCACAGGCTCGGCTCTCCATTCGCCGGGACCAGCCATAGGCTCCGGTTGTCGGTTCCCACATAGAACGCATAGCTTCCGGAGGGATGCGCATAGACGGGCTTTCGACCGAGGTCCGGCGCGGACACGACCGCCGTAGGCGTGGGAGAAGGGGCCGGCGTCGGCCAGGATGCCTGATCCCAAGGCTTCAATTGTCCGGTGAGTATGTTCAAGGCGAAACTCTCACTGGCCTCGGAACAGAAAACGCCGTCCATCAGGCAGGAGTTAGAGTAATCAAATTCCCGGTCTCCAAACAGGTAAGGTAAGCGCCGAATCTGGATCCAATCGCCATACCAGGTGCAATTCAGTTCCGGGCATCGATTTCGCGAATTGGCGCG
>JANWXR010000584.1 GCA_025057205.1 Anaerolineales bacterium
ATGTAGTCAAGTGCGTCGCATTTGGCAGGGTTCATACCCGCTAGTCTAAAACACTTATGGCAACTGCGTAAGTCCTACTCTAATCTCTAATCTCTAATCTCTAATCTCTAATCTCTAATCTCTAACTCTAATCTCCTTCTATGCCCACCCGCCAAGAGTCGATTGACTTCATCCTCGACCACTTCGAGAACCCGCGGCGCCGCGGCAGACTCGAGAACGCCGACCTGGTGTTAGAGGGCGGCAACCCGGGTTGCGGAGATGTAGTGACCCTGTATCTCAAGCTGGACGCGGAGACACGCATCGTGGACATAGGCTTCGAGGGTGAAGGCTGCACCATCAGCCAGGCCGCCGCTTCGCTGCTCACCGAGCATGTGCTCGGCAGGACGCTGCGCGAGGTTGCCGAGATGTCACCCGACCCGCTGGTTGATGAACTGGGCCGCGACGTGGTCTCCACGCGCCTGAAGTGCGCCACGCTGGCGCTCAACACGCTCAAAAACGCCGAGAAGCAGTACCGGAACGGTCAGGCTAGAGCCGAGGTGCAAGCAACCTGAAGCAAAAGAAGGGAAACCAAGGAT
>JANWXR010000585.1 GCA_025057205.1 Anaerolineales bacterium
GCGGTGAAGGTCAGCAGGCAGAGCAGCTCGGTAACTTCGGCGATGAGGCCGAACACGTCGCCGGTGACTCCGCCGAGGCGGGCGCGCGCCAGGGCCACGAGGCCGAACGCGACCGGATGCGCGAGCGCGGCGGCGAGCAACATTTGCCACGAGCCGAAGAGTCCCACGAGGAGCAGCGCGGCAGGCAGCAGCGCCGCCAGCAGCACCGTCTCGTGCGTTAGCCCGGCGACGAATTGCGCGGCCAGCCCGTCCGGGCGGGCGAGCGGCGGTCGCGCGGCCAGAACAATCAGCCAGCGAGCGAAGGTGGCCGCAGAAACGAAAGCCAGCAGGAAGGAAGAAGAAGGCAGGGCAGAAACCGCCGCAACTTTGGCGAGAAGAAACAGCGTCAGCCCGATGGCGCCGAACGCGCCCAGATGCGGGTCTCGCAGGATGTCGAGGCGGCGTTCAGGCGTAGTCGCGGCCAGCAGTCCGTCGCAGCAATCGGCCAGGCCATCCAGGTGCAGGCCACCGGTGAGCAACGTCCAGAGTGCCACAGTAAGCGCGGCGACCAACAGCGGTGGGAGGAACTGCGTC
>JANWXR010000586.1 GCA_025057205.1 Anaerolineales bacterium
CTGCCGCTTCGCTTCGCTCAGCGTCCGCTCAGGGTGCGGCTGACAGGTTTTGCGTGCACACGTAGAGTTTTTCACCTATCATGCAGCATTATCGCCTTTTTGGAAAGTTTGAATCAGTTCGACCGTTTGTCAGCGCACTCTTCGGTGGCAACTGTGAGTCTGTAAATCAAGAATGCCTCAGCCGTTGCACTCCAAAGTTCTCCTGCTTATCTATAACCCGCGCTTCCCCCTCGAAGGCAACTGTAAGCTCTCGGAGGTCATGCGCTGGAACGACCCGGACGTACTGGCGCAACAGTATATCGCCGATGTCCGTGAGTGCAGTTACGGCCTGGCGAACTTTGAGATCGTCGAGCGCATCGAGGTGGATGGCTTTCCGGTGAAGGCCGATGGCTTCGCTTATACCCCCGAGGACTACCTGCGCTGCTGGCGCGCGCGTGCCGGATTCCATCAGCCGGACGCAGTGGACTATCACCGCCTGCTCGACGAGTTTGCCATCGTACCGCGTATCAACAGCGGCGCAGTGGATGAGGTCTGGTTGTTCGGCTTCCCCTATGCGGGCTATTACGAGTCCA
>JANWXR010000587.1:0-281 GCA_025057205.1 Anaerolineales bacterium
CTTCAGGGTATGAGCCGAGGGTTACCGCCGTATAACTCGTCGGTCACCGGGCGGTAACAGCCGATTACGACTTGGTAAAGCAAGGGCCGGGGTATACTGAGAGCGATAGTTTCGACTCAACGCCGGTTCGGAAATAAGCCCTGCCAACTTTGATTTGCTACGGAGATGTTTTCTCTATGCTCTCGGCGCGCTCCGCAGTTGACAGTGTTATCCCAAATTCACCGTTCATGAAAGGCGAAGCCTATGTGTGGCCGCTTCACCCTGACCGTTGACCCCGCTGA
>JANWXR010000587.1:291-572 GCA_025057205.1 Anaerolineales bacterium
TGCAAGAGCTGTTCGGCTTGAGTGAGCCGGCGCCCGCCGACTTGACGCCGCGCTACAACATCGCGCCGAGCCAGCCGGTAGCCATCGTCCCCAACCGAGAGCCGCGCAGGTTGGAACTATTCCGGTGGGGGCTGATTCCCTCCTGGGCCAAAGACCCAAAGATCGGCAACTCGCTCATCAACGCGCGCGCCGAGACCGCCGCCGAGAAGCCCGCCTTCCGCGCCGCCTTCAGGCGCCGCCGCTGCCTTATCCCGGCGGACGGTTTCTATGAGTGGAAGAAG
>JANWXR010000588.1 GCA_025057205.1 Anaerolineales bacterium
GATCGCGAACGCCCTGGCGATTTCCGAGGGCACCGTCAAGAACCACGTGACGAACATCTACAACAAGCTGGGGGTGCATACGCGCGCGGAGGCGGTGGCCCGGGCCTGGGAACAGGGTTTAGTGGACAGGGAGTGAAATGAGCGGTAAAACGGCCTGGCTCCCGGTCGTCAATGACGGCCGGGAGCTTTTTGTTTGGACGTGCTGGGCAGCAAGAGCGATAGGGTCAAAGTCAGGGGGGAGTAGGGTGAAAGTCATAGCCCAAAACGTGACTGGGACCTCATGACAGAAAAGCAAAACGGATATAGTCTCAGAGTGTCAGCCAGTCCGTCGAGCGCGACACTAAGTATCACGCTTTAGACCGAAGCAATTTGCTGAAAGGCAGCGACTCATCCAGATCAGCGAGCGCTTTCCAACCCAATGTAGTGTTTGCCCCAGGCGAGGTGGCATTCAATGGTCGCCTGTGGCTTGAGGTGAAAGCACCATTGGTTAGTTACTCACCTTACGCAGCCAGCGGAGTGGGTTTGAGTTCTCGCAGGGCATCAAAAGCGGATTGGATGGCACGCAGATAC
>JANWXR010000589.1 GCA_025057205.1 Anaerolineales bacterium
GGATGGGATAACAGATGAGCGAATGGGAACGGATGGGGTATCTCGTGTTGCGTAATGCGTGTTGTCTGAGCCGGTTCGCATGAGATAACGGATGAGCGGATGGTCTGTCAACGGATGGTATAGCGGATGAGCGGATGGGAGCGGATGTAGCGGATGGGCTGTCAACAGATGGGATAACGGATGAGCGGATGGGAGCGGATGTAGCGGGTGGGCTGTCAACGGATAGGATAACGGATGAGCGGATGGGAACGGATGTAGCGGATGGGCTGTCAACGGATGGGGTAATGGATGAGCGGATGGGAGCGGATGGACCCAATCCGTTACATCCGTTTCCAAATCCGTTGACCCTGCCCGTTGTATAATCGCGTCCGGTTTTTGCTCAGATTCTTCACCGTTCGGGAGGCTGCTTGAAACTTCACGAATATCAATCGAAACAACTCTTTGCTCAGCGCGGCATCCCCATCCCCAGGGGCCGCGTGGCGACCACGGCGCAGGAGGCGCGTGACATCGCCATTGAGTTAGGAGGGCGTGTCGTCATCAAAAGTCAGGTGCTGGTGGGCGGGCGCGGCA
>JANWXR010000058.1 GCA_025057205.1 Anaerolineales bacterium
GGCGCCGACACCGACTGCGCCGGTTCCCCCAGCAACGGCGACGACACCATCACCTTCAGCGTGAGTGGGACGATTACGCTCGGCTCGACCCTGCCTACGATTGTGAGCGGGCAGGGCGCGCTGACGATAGACGGCACGGGGCAGAATGTTACGATCAGCGGGAAGAACAGCGTGCAGGTGATGGTGGTGAACGCCGGCGCCAACCTCACCCTGCGCAACCTGACGATTGCCAACGGAAACGCCGGCTCCGGCAGCGGCATCTGGAACAACGGCACGCTGACGGTGACAAACAGCACCTTCTCCGGCAACAGCGCCACCGCGTGGGGCGGCGGCATCCTGAACAAAGGCACGCTGATGGTGACGAGCAGCACCTTCTCCGAAAACAGCGCCAGCTTCGGCGGCAGCATCTACAACGACGGTGGCACGCTGACGGTGACGAACAGCACCTTCTCCGGCAACGGCGCCGGCTTCGGCGGCGGCATCTACAACGCCCGCAGCGGCACGCTGACGGTGACGGGCAGCACCTTCTCCGACAACCGCGGCAGAAGCGGCGGCGGCATCTACAATGCCAGCACGTTGACGGTGACAAGCAGCACCTTTTCCAAGAACATCGTCTTATCCGGAGGCGGCATTATGAACTTCGGCACGCTGACGGTGACGAACAGCACTTTCTCCGAAAACGTGGCCGACGGCGGCGGCATCTTTAACACCGACATCGGCACGCTAGTAGTGTTGAACAGCACCTTCAAGGCAAACTTCTTCCGTAAAAACGGCGGCGGCATCTGGAACATGGGCAGGCTGGATGTAGTGAACAGCACCTTCTTCAGAAATGAACCCGTAGACTATCATTTCCCCAACAGCCTGGGCGGCGGCATCTTCAACGACCACAACGGCACGCTAACGGTGACGAACAACACCTTCTCCGAAAACAGAGCCAACGTCGGTGGCGGCATCTATATCGTCGATGGCAGCAAGGCGACGCTGTGGAACACTATCGTTGCCAACAGCACGAGCGGCGGCGACTGCGTCGGCACGCTTCACAGCGCGAAAAACAACCTCATCAAAAACCGTCATATTGCCTGTGACCTGAAAGACGGCATGAACGGCAACATCATCGGGCAAGACCCCAATCTGGGTTCGTTGACGGGCAGCCCCGCCTACTTCCCGCTCAACCCCGGCAGCCCGGCGATGGATGCAGGCGACAATGCCACCTGCGCCGCGCCCCCGGTGAACAATCAATCGCAGAACGGCGTGACCCGCCCGCAGGACGGCGACTTGAACGGCACAGCGGTGTGCGACATCGGCGTGTATGAAGCCATCTTCCCCTTCCCCAACCTGCAGGCGACCAAGACGAACAACGTCGGCGGCGCGGTGGTGCTAGGCATGCCGTTCACTTGGACGGTGACGGTCAAAAACAGCGGCACCGCAGGAGCGACGTTCAACAGCGGGCAAGTAATCCTGCGCGACTATCTGCCCGCAGGCGCAAGCTACGGCACGCCGGTGGTGCAGAACCCCGTCGGCGTGACCAACGGCGGCAACATCGCCTGCGCAATTGCGGGCAACGTGTTGAGCTGCACCGCGAACGCAGCGACGGTGACGCTGGCGGCCGAAAGCGGCCGGTTCGACGTGACCTTCAGCGTGACGCCGACGGCGGTAGGGACGCTGGCGAACCCCACGGGCGGGGTGTGCCGCGCCGACCCGGATGCTTTGATTGGCGAGAGCAACGAAAACGACAATGACTGTGCAAACACGGTGACGGTCACGGCGCGGGTGTATCTGCCGCTGGTGCGGCGATAGCCATAGCGACGGTGTAGCGACGGGGGAAGAGTTATCCTTCGTCCTTTCGGCAGGCTTCGCCCGGCGAGGCCGCGTTCGGGATGTCCTGCGCGGCGGGCATCCTGAGCAGGCGCCGGGCGAAGCCGACGGGTCGGGGCGCGGCGGACGGGTTTTGCGTGCACCCTAGGGGTGAAGTCCGGTGCAGAGGGAGGTTCACTGCTGAGACGGTTGGTTCTACTGAAAAAAGTCCATCTGAACCGCGAAGATGCGAAGAACGCTAAGACAAGACAAAAAGACAAAAATGAACCCTTTGCGCGCTTCGCGGTGAGACCGTAGTTTTTACCGTAGGGTCACTTCATGTTCACTCCTCGCCCTCAGGAGGCTCCTGTTCTTTCTGCTCCGGCTCGGTGCGGCGGCGCGGCATCAACCCTTCGTGCGTCAGGACGTACTCGACGCGGCCCCGGCGGAAGCGCATGCCGGGGCGGAACAGGCCGGCCTGCAGCGCGTTCATAATCTGCTTCTGGGAAAACTTGCGGCCCTCGAGTGATAGCCCATGTGTGTCGTAAGTCACGATGTACAATTCTGCCATAGGTGTCGTCCCACAGTTTTTTTCTTAAGGTGTGTCCATTGCAAGAAGGGTGTCTCACCGCCGAGATCGCGCATAGTGTGCGAAGAAATGAACAAGGAAAAGCTCTGCGCTCTGCGCGTTCTCTGCGGTGCGCTTTTTCAGCGCATTCTTTAAAAAAGTGTATCGCCAACGGCCGGGACTTTGGGAAGCTCTCGAAGCCCGAAGTCCGGGCGGAGCGTTTCAGGACGTGTTCGGAAGCCGGCGGCAATTCGGCCAGCCGAAGGCGTCTGCCGTTTGGGTCTGAAGCAGGGAGATTGCCCGGCGCGGTCAGCCCGTGCATTGTATGCCGTTTGCGGCCAGGCGCAAGTGGGGCGGCGGCTAAACGGCGAGGAAGGTTCCGTCTGCCGCGCGGCGGGCCGGGCGGATGGCGACGATGGCGTCGCGGTTGAGCGGGCCGTAGATGTGTGGGAACAAATGTTGCGCCAAAGGGCCGGCGGGCGGGGTGGGCGCTTCGTATTTCACCGGCGCCGTCACTTTCGCCGGGTCAATCACCAGCACCAGGTAATCGCCGGGCAGCTCCCGATAGAAGCTGTTGGCCACCTGCAACAGCACCTCTGGCTCGGCGGTGCAGTGGATGAAGCCCTCAGTCGCCAGCGACGCGGGGCGCAACGGCTCGCCCTCGGCCAGCGCGTGGTAGTCCTCGGCGCGGATGAGGTGCAGGATGGTGGTCATGCCGTCGCTTCGTCACGCTCACGCCGCCGCCGCAGGCCGCGCTCCGCAAACCAGGCGCCCGCGATGCTGACGAAGTACAGACCAACCATCGGCAGCATGACGATGAACATGTTGATGGGGTCGGTGGTCGGGGTGATGGTGGCGGCGATGACGGCGATGATGACGACGGCGATGCGCCACTGGGCGACGAGCTGCTTTGTGCGCAGCAAGCCAATCGAAGCCAGGGCGTAAATGATGAGCGGCATCTGAAAGGCGACGCCCACCCAGAACATCACGCCGGTGACCATGTTGAAGTAAGACGACGGCGTCCAGGCCGTGCTGAAGCCTCCGAACTCTTCCAGGAATGGCACGGCAACCGGCAGCATGATGAAGTAGGTAAAGGCCACGCCGGTTACAAAGAGCAGGCTGGCCAGCGGT
This sequence comes from Anaerolineales bacterium, assembly GCA_025057205.1. GTDB lineage: Bacteria > Chloroflexota > Anaerolineae > Anaerolineales > UBA6663 > JANWXR01. Next base: position 3,494 of record JANWXR010000058.1, read on the forward strand.
ATGGCAAACAGCAGCCGGATGCGGGTGCGCGGGTACAGACCCGGCGCGACGAACAGGTAGGCTTCGGTGACGATCCACGGCATGGCCAGCACGGTGGCGGCCAGCAGTGAGACGCGCATCACCACGCCGATGCCCTCCGCCGGCTCGCGCGTGGTCAGGATGCGGATGCTGGCCGTGCCGATCTCCAGCAGGCGGTTGAAATTTTCGGCAATGCTGCGCGTCGGGATTTCGAGATAGACCTGCAGCGCGCCCTCGGCCAGCGGCGCGGCCAGGAAGGCCATGATGGCCGTGATCTGCCAGAAGGCCACACCGGCCATCAACGCCAGCACAATCAGCGAACGGAACAGATGGCGGCGCAGCGCCTCGATGTGTTCCCCGAACGCGGCCAGCGTATCAAAAAACGACTCCCGGCTCTGGAACGACTCCGCTACCGTCTCGCTCAGCGGCGCGTCTTCCGGCATCTCCGTGAAGAATTTGTAGACCGCATCCCATAGGCCCTTCACCCAGCGGAGGGGCGCGGTCAGGAGTCGCCAGAGGCCGAGCCACAGGGTCTTGAGCACACGCCAGGGCGCAGCGAAGACTCGGGTCAACGCGCTCATGAGCGATCGGCGTCTGTCTGAGGCTTAGGGTCGGAGGTTGCCGGCTGAGGCGCGGATTCCGCCGGCAGCTCCTGCGTCCAGGCGCGGAAGGGCGAGTCGGCGGGCGATGCGTTTGCGGGAGGTGACGCCGGTTTGGGAGGCGGAGGCGTTAGTGACCCGGCCACAGCGCTTTTCAGCTCCTGAGTTTCTCGCCGGATGTCCTCCAGCTGCGCCTCCTGCACGATGCGTTGGGGAAGATTGCGCAGCTCCTGCGAGGCCTGCTGGATGGTCTGGAAGTTGGGCGAGCGCGTCACCCGAGCAATGAAGCGCCCCATGTCGCGAGCTATCCGTGCCAGGTCGTTTGGGCCGAACAGCAGGAGCAGCAGAACGGCGAAGAAGAGAAGTTCGGGCAGGCCGATGCCCAGGACGTTCAGGTCCATACCGACTCAAACCGTCTCGCGCTCGGCAGCGATCGCGCCCAGCACGCCGTTGACGAAGCGCGCTGCACTGTCCGCGCCGTATTCCTTGGCCAGCTCCACCGCTTCGTTAATGGCCACCTTGAGCGGCGTCTCCTTTCCAATCGCGAACTCCCAAAGCGCCATACGCAGGATGCAGTGGTCTACCAGAGCCATCTGCTCGAGCGGCCACTCCGGCGCGTGACGGGCAATCGTCTCATCTAGCTCGGGCGCATGTTCCAGCACGCCGGTCACCAGGGCGCGCAGAAAGCGCTCGCCTTCAGCGGAGAGCGGCTTCTCTTTCAGCCGTTGCGCCAGCACTTCCTCCGCCGGATGGTTGGCGCACTCGACCTCATAGAGCGTTTGAAGCGCCAGGGCGCGCGCTTTGCGTCGTGCCTTGATCATAAGCGAGCGGATTGGCCTTCAGGTGCTCTCCGAACGTGCGACGGTTTCGGGAAAGGCCACATCTTCGATGTGGACGTTCACGGCCAGCACCTGCATGCCGACCATGTCCTGGATGGCGCGCGTGACCGCTGCCTGCAATGCGCGACCGACCTCGCGCACGTTGGCGTCGTGCTGGATGACCACGTGCAGATCCACCACCACCGAATGGCCGCGCACATCTAGGCGCACGCCCTCGCCGGCGCTGCGTTGGAAAAGTCGGTCCACAGCCAACGGGGCGGTGCTCAGGCGGGCTACGCCCGGCACGCTCAGCGCCGAGAGGCGGGCGATGGTCACCAGCACCTCCGGCGCAATCGTTGTTTTGCCACGTCGCGGCAGCTCTTCTTTCATGATTGGTGTCCTCATGCTAACCCATCGCCAGGCCGCCATCTACCGTCAGCACCTGGCCGGTGATGTAGGCGGCCCGGTCGGAGGCGAGAAAGGCGACGGCGTAGGCGATCTCTTCCGGTTGGCCCCAGCGCCCCAGCGGGATTTGCTTAAGCGTTGCTTCCTTGATCTCCGCCGGCAAATCGTTGGTCAGCGCAGTGGGGACGAAGCCCGGTGCGACGGCGTTAACGGTGATGTTGCGTGCAGCGACCTCGCGCGCCAGCGCCCGCGTGAAGCCGATCAGCCCGGCTTTGCTGGCCGAGTAGTTCGTCTGCCCGGCGTTGCCCAGGATGCCGGCGACCGAGGCGATGTTGATGATGCGCCCGGCACGTTTGCGTAGCATCACGCGCACAGCGGCCTTGGAGCAATTAAAGGCACTCTTGAGGTTGGCGGCGAGTACCGTGTCCCAGTCCGCCTCGGACATGAGCATGATGAGCTGATCGCGGGTCGTGCCGGCGTTGTTCACCAGGATGTCCACCGAGCCGAACGCCTCGACGGTGGCCTTCACCAGACCTTCCGCGGCTTTGAAGTCGGAGACGTCGGCCTGAACGGCCTGCGCCTCGCCGCCTGCTGCCTGTATGGCCTGCACGGTGGCCTCTGCGCCGGCGGAGTCTTTGGCGTAATTGACCACGACCTGCGCGCCGTTGTTGGCCAGTTCGAGCGCAATGGCCCGCCCGATGCCGCGCGATGCACCGGTGACCAGCGCCACTTTTCCGGAAAGAGACATGATGTTCGCTCCGTTTCGGATGATGCGGAGATTATACTCTTTCCGGTGAGCGGGGCCGGGCGTTGCTGCTTTACCCGAATCACAACGGGCGACTCACGCCTTCAGCCGTTCCAGCGCCAGTTTTACGCTATCGTTCGGGCTGACCTTGATTTGCACATCGGCCAGTTTGCCGGCCTCGTCAATGACGAAGTGGCTGCGGGTGATGCCCATGTACTTTTTGCCTATGAAGCTCTTCTCGCCCCACACGCCGTACTTCTCGGCCACGGCGTGGTCTTCGTCTGAGAGCAGCGGGAACGGCAGCTTTTGCTTGGTCTTGAATTTCTGATGGCTCTTGGCGCCGTCCGGGCTAATGCCGAGGACGACGGCGTTGGCTGCTTCCACCTTCGGATAGGCGTCGCGGAAGCCGCAGGCCTGCGCGGTGCAGCCGGGGGTATCGTCCTTGGGGTAGAAGTAAAGGATGACTTTGCGGCCCCTGAAACTGGAGAGGGTCACGGGCTTGCCGTTCTCATCCGGCAGGGTGAAGTCGGGGGCAGGGTCGCCGATTTTGAGTGGCATGGCTGGTCTCCTGAGTAAACTGCCCAAATTGTATCGCTGCTCTGTGATCGCTGAATCGCTGAGGTGGGTGAGGGCGCTGAGGGGGCGGCGGGGCTTTTGTCAACGGATGTGAAACGGATGAACGGATGGGAACGGATGAGTCCGCTTCAATCCGCTGATTCGTTTGATCCGTTGCCCATCGTTGGCGACCGGCCACATTGCTGAGTTGCTGGGGTTTCTGTCAACGGATGTGAAACGGATGAACGGATGGGAACGGATGGTTTGCTTCAATCTGCTGATTCGTTGCCCATCGTTGGCGACCGGCCACATTGCTGAGTTGCTGGGGTTTCTGTCAACGGATGTGAAACGGATGAACGGATGGGAACGGATGAGTCAGAAATCTACAATCGCTTTTGGTACACCCGGTGGGTCTTGTAGAAGTCAATCCCCAGGTCGCGCATCTCGCGCTGCATGTTGGCGTTCTCCACGGCAATCTGGACGATGTCGGCATGCTCGAAGCCGCTCTCGGCCACGCTTTTGGCCAGCTCGCTGAAGAGCACCGCCGTCCCGCCGGCGCCGCGATGTTCGGGGAGGATGCCGGCGCCGTTGATGTTCAGCCACTTGGTGCGCCGCAGCTCCAGCAGCAGGTCGATCCAGCCGAATGGCAGGAGCCGCCCGCGTGTGCGTTGCAGGGCAGCGGAGACATCGGGGTAGGCGAACAGGAAGCCGATCATCTCCTCGCCCTTGAATACGAACTTGATCAGCTTCGGGTCGGCGAACCAGAGCATCTGGTCGGCCAGCGTCTTCACTTCGGCTTCGGTGAGCGGCAGGCCGCCGCCGACGCCGGTGAGGGCGCGGTTGTAGATTTCGCGCAGCTGTGGCAGGAGGGCGCGCAGCTGGCCGCGTGTGCGGAGGCGCGCCACACGCAGGCCGCGTCGCTGCTGTACCAGTTCCGCGAGACGGTGGATGCGTTCCGGCAGGCGGAAGGTGCGGGCGTTGAGGTAGCCGGAGACCAGCTCGCCCTGCGGCGTGAAGCCGGCGGCCTCTACCAGTGCCGGATAGTAGGGCGGATTGTAGGGCAGGCCGAAGGCGGGCCGGTGCTCGAAGCCTTTGACCAGCAGGCCAAAGCCGTCGAACGGCGTGAAGCCGCGTGGGCCGATGAGTTTATTCAGGCCACGAGCACGCGCCCAGGCAGCCCCGGCCTCGAACAGGGCGATGGCTATGTCTCGGTTGTTCTCGCACTCAAACAAGTAGAAAAAGCCGGTCTGCTCGCGGTTGAATTCGTTATAGCGACGGTTGTCCAGAATGGCCAGGCGGCCCACCGCACAGTCGCCGTATAGTGCCAGAAAGAAGGCCGCGTCCGAGTGTTGATAGAATGGGTGCCGCTTGCGATTGAGCACGGCGCGCGCGTCCAGATCAAGCGGCGGCACCCACTGCGGGATGTCGGCGTAGATGCGAAAGGGTAGGTCGAGGAACTGCCCGACCCGGCGGCGGTCGTTGGTGTCGAGTTCGATGATGTTCATGTGAGCAGCACCTCGGCGCGGTCGTGGAGTTGCCGGCGCAATGCTGCGATGTCGGTCGGGACGCGGAGCGCGGCGTCGTGAGTATAGTTAGGGTTGTGTGTCATTACAAACGCAGGCGCGATGAATTGCCTCGGCTTTGCAATGGTGCTACCATCGCCGTAATTTCGCTCATGTGAGATGCGCGGATGCCGGAAGTTTTCGCCGGAGCGATCTGCTTGATCTTTGCCATCATGCTAACCTTTGTCTGGCCGGTGCAGCGTGGCCGGCTAAGTAACCAGCTCTGGGACCTATTCACCCTTGGCTTGTGGCTGGCCGCCGCCTATCTGATCAACCCGCTTGGCCTCGCCGGCAGCCTAGCGTTGGGCATTGGAGCCGGCTTCATCGCCGTGCTCATCCGCGACTTTCGTTTGTGGGCGGTGCGTTTTCGTGACCGCAGCTACGGGCGGCGGCACCGTTACTACTGGTATGGCCGCGTGCGCAACTGGTACGCGCGGCGCCGACGCCCGCGCTGGTAAAAAAGCGCAGCGACTCGAGATGAGCCGCTGCTGCTTTTAGGCCCCACCATGCCGTGTGGGGGGTGGTGTTGACCTGCTCTCGCAGGCGGGTGCCGTCCGCCTCGGGTTTGCCTTGGCTGCCGCCTATCGCATTCCCGACGCGAGTGCGGCTCCCTTTTCTGATATGTGGTCAAACTCGCGCCCAACATCACGTACACGGTAGGGTTGCTGCTGAAGATACCACGACTCGATAGACGCTGCAATGGTCTGTCGGCAGCATGACTCGTTCTTAAGAATCCCCAAGGCTTCATCGCGGACTCGGCCGGGCAAGTGTTCGAACGATCGTATGTTTTGAAGTAAGATGAGAAAGTGGATACATGCGGCGCGCTGACCATTTTCTCGTTTGATCATTCACCAGAAGCTGGTCGTCGGATGCTTTCTGCCGAATAGCTGTGAGTTCTGCTTGCGCTACAGGCACAAACCCGAAAGGCGAATCTCGCCGCTGTAAACATGCTCAGGTTGGTTTATAGTTGTCTCATTTATAATCTGCTGCACGATAGGTATAGGAAGCTCTATGCCTGAAAACCGGACGGATTTTGTGACGATTGCCCTAATGCCCTCCGGCCGCCGCGGGGCCGTGCCGAAGGGCACCAATCTTTTGGAGGCCGCGCGCCACCTCGGCGTCGAGCTGGAGTCGATTTGTGCTGGGCGCCAGACTTGTGGAAAGTGTCAGGTCATCGTCGAGGAAGGCCATTTCCCTAAGCATGGGCTGACCTCGGCAGCGAGCCATCTGACGCCGGTGGACGGGCGCGAGGCCAAGTACCTCGCCGAGCACGCGCTCCCGCATGGCCGGCGCCTTGCCTGCGCCTGCGAGGTGGTGGGCGACCTGCTCTTGGTCGTACCGGAGGAAAGCCAGGCGCGCAAGCAGATCATCGCCAAGGTTGCCACCGACCGCGTCATTGATGTACAGCCCGCCGTGCGGCAGGTCTATGTCGAGGTCGAGGCGGCCACGCTTGAGTCGCACGGCAGTGACTGGGGGCGTTTGCAGCGGGCGTTGGCCGAGCAGTGGCAGATCAAAGATGCCACCATTGACCCGCTGGCCCTGCTCGACCTGCAGCCCGCGCTGGCGAAGGGCAAGCACGCGCTCACCGTCACCCTCTGGCAGGACCGCGAGGTGCTGCGCGTCCAGCCCGGCTATTCCGAGGGCGCGTTCGGCCTGGCAGTGGATGTCGGCTCGACGACCGTCGTCGTCCATCTCTGCGACCTGCGCACCGGCAAGGTCTTAGCCACCGAGTCTGCCATGAACCCGCAAGTGCGCTACGGCGAGGACTTGATGAGCCGAGTGAGCTACGTGATGATGCATCCCGACGGCGTTGAACGCATGCACCGCGCCATCATCTCCACGCTCAACGACCTGAGCCGTAGAGCAGCGCAGGCCGCCGCAATCTCAACCGCCGATATCATGGACGTAGTGCTCGTCGGCAACCCGGTGATGCATCACCTGCTGCTAGGCCTTAGCCCGGTGGAGCTGGGAGGTGCGCCGTTCGCGCTGGCCGTGCATCAGTCGCTGGACTTGAAGGCGCGCGACCTAGGGCTGAAGCTCAACCCGTGCGCGCGTGTGCATGTGCTACCGTGCATCGCCGGCCATGTCGGCGCCGATAACGTGGCCGTGCAGCTGGCCGAGGCCCCGCATGCCCAGGACGAGCTGATGCTGGTTGTGGACGTGGGCACCAACGCCGAGATTGTGCTCGGCAACCGTGAGCAGGTGTTGTGCTGCTCCAGCCCCACCGGCCCGGCCTTTGAAGGCGCACAGATCACCCATGGCCAGCGCGCCGCCCCGGGCGCCATCGAGCGCGTGCGGATTGATCCCGTCACCTGGGAGCCGCGCTTCAAGTTGATCGGGATGGATGATTGGATTGAGCCTGCTTCTCTCTCTTCCCCTTTGAGGAGAGAGACTAAGGGTGAGGACCTGCGGGCTACCGGAATCTGCGGCAGTGGCATCATCGAAGCCGTTGCCGAACTCTACCTCGCCGGTATCATTGACCGCGATGGCCGTTTTGCCGAGAACGGGCCGGAGCGTTCGGCGCGGGTGCGCTTCAACGGTCGCACCGGCGAATATGTGCTGGCCGACGCCGAATATACTTCCAGCGGCAAGCCCATCGTGGTCACTCAGGCCGATGTGCGTGCCATCCAGCTGGCCAAGGCGGCGCTGTATGCAGGTGTCAAGTTGTTGATGCAAGCGCGCGGTGTAGAGAAGGTAGATCGCATCGTGCTGGCCGGCGCGTTCGGCAGCTACATTGACCCGAAGCATGCAATGGTGCTCGGCCTGATTCCGGATTGCGAGCTGGAGAAGGTGACGGCGGTAGGTAACGCCGCCGGCGATGGGGCGCGCATCGCGCTGCTCAACCGCGCCGCCCGCCTCGAGGCTGCCCGCATTGCAGAGAATGCCATCCACGTGCAGACGGCGGTGGCGGCCAACTTTCAGGCAGAGTTCGTCGCCGCGATTGCGATCCCGCATGCGACCGACCCGTTTCCGCATCTGGCCGATATCCTGCCCCAGACTTTTGCGGGGGACGGGAAGGCCGGCCGGCGCAGTCAGCGCCGCCATGCACGCCTGGCGCAGGCCGCCTAAAAAGTACCGCTCACCTAGAACTGATTCAACCTTTTTCTGCAAAGACATGCCGCAGATTGATTAGGGCAAAGGCGATATGATGAGCGCCTAAGA